>CALWAM010000005.1 GCA_944373135.1 uncultured Bacilli bacterium
AATCAATTTCATTAGTACACCAATTTGAACCATCATAATTTTCTAAATAAATTAATTTAACGTTATTTCTTAATACAATAAAATCTATATTATGCGTACAATAAATAAAAATAATATCTTTTCTTGTGTTTTCTAATTGAATAAACAATTCATTTAGAAGGGCCGTGTTAAAATGACTCTCTGGTTCATCAATAAAAACAAAAGAATTTTGTGGGCATAGCAAAATATAAGCTATAAATAAAACTATACTTTTTTCTCCATCACTGCCATCTTCTATGTAATAAGGATTAATATTTAATTCATCATTATATAACATAAATTTATTAGATTTTATATCTAAAGTTATCTTTCTATCTAAACTCAGAGAATCAAATATTTCTTTTAACTTATTATATGTGTCACCAATAACTTCGTCATTATTACTTGTAGTAGACTTTCCAAAACGTAAATCCTCAAAATCTTTATCTTTTATTTTTAAAGTAAGTATATCATTTGGAAAAATTAACGTATTTGTAAATAAATTTTCTAATGTGTAAGTTTGTGAATAATCCATTCTTATATTATTTAATTTACCAAACCTTATTTCTCTATCAGATGGAATAACAAAAGAGTTGGTTTTAAAGTAATTAGATTTTGCATATTTCAATAATCTTGTTTTTCCTGAACCATTTTTACCAAAAATAACATAATTTTTATCAGAAAAGGCAAATAATTCTAGTAAATCTTTTTCTGTATTAATGCTCATAATATTATTATAAAATTTCAAATATTCGTTTAGAAACAATTGCGGATTATCCGTTCCAAATAAATAAGCATTATTTTTGTTTAATTGACTAAATAAATTATTTAATTTTATACTTAAATGATTTTTATAATTATTATTAAATCCATCCCAATTAACAATTATATCATTTTTATAGTTTCCAACTATTTTTATAATATCAGAAATTTTTCTCTCTAATTCTACTTTATTTAATGTATAATTTGAAATCATATCATTATAGTTGTTTTCTTCTACAGTACAACCAAACATTTTATTAAAATCATTGTAGCTATAAATTTTTTCAATTACACTCATTTCATTGTTCTTTATTTCTTCCAATCTTTTTAAAATATTATTAATAGTATTGCTAATTGAATTTTCATATTCTTTATCAGTCATAAAGTACCTCCTTAAATAATTATATTATAACACTTAAAAAGATACTTTTATTACAAAGTACCTTAAATCATTGTATTTATTATCATTTGTAGCCATTTTTTATTTTGGATTTTTCAGTATCCCCCATGACCTGGATCAATAACAATTTTGTAATTCATGAAATTCACCTCTAATATAAATTATGAATATCTAGGTGATTTGTCACAAATAAATACTAATAAATCTATTATTCTTCTAATTTACTATCCCCATTTTCATAATTAATAACAATACCATCTTGAACATTATATATAAACACATTAAACTTAATCCCATTTCCGTTATCTTCAATTGACAAAGCCTCCATTTGCACTCCAGTAGCAAGCAAATTATCTCCCTCATATACAGGTGTTACTCTATATAATACATGATTACCAGTCTCTTTTATATAATCAGCAACCATATTTTCATAATCAAGCATAACACCTGTATTCATTTGTCTAGTACAAGTAATAAGATTCTTTTCATTTGCATTCTCTCCCGATAATTGATAGCCTATTAAATGACATCTATTATATAAATATTTACCACTAACAATATCATATTTAATTGTATGCCATCCACTAGGTTTAATCATACCTATACTACCTCTTTCATCGTCTGGCATAGTTTCTAATCCTAAATTAGCATATGCAACTCCACATCTTCCTAAATCATCTAAGTTACTATATAATTCAAAAGTTACATTAGACATTCCCTCATAATTAAAATCTGGATTATTGTCATTCAAAATAATGTATGCACTACCACTATATTCTGGAATAGCATCAATACTATAGCTTTCATTTATTCCATTATTTATATTACTTTTTGTAATAAATATATCATAATTTATTACACCCAATACACTTAAAATTCCAACTATAAATATTAATTTTTTTTTCATAATACCTCTCTCTTATAAAAAAAGATGTATATTTTTATACACCCATAGTATTTGTTTCTGGTAACGTTGAAGCGCCATCAATTACAATTCCTTGTCCAGTAATATAACTTGATTCATCAGAAGCTAAAAATGCGGCTAATTCACCTAATTCTTGAACAGTACCTAAACGTCCCATAGGAATTCCCTTAGCAATACCATCAATAACACTTTGCGGATTATCCGGATTTGATTCTTTAGCCATGTTTTCAACCATCGGTGTCATAATATACCCTGGCATTATAGCATTAACTCGAATATTATTATGGACAAGTTCTGCAGCTAATCCCTTAGTAAAACCAATTAAAGCAGCCTTAGTAGTTGCATAAGCAACTTCTCCACTATCTGCAACCATCGGTCCAGTAACAGATGATAAATTTATTATGGATGATGGCTTATCTCCACCCATATAAGGTACGAATGCTTTAGTAACATTCCAAGTACCATTTATGTTAATATCAAATTGAAAATCTCTTAATTCATCAGTCATATCTTTAAAAGACATTAATCTACAAACACCTGCATTATTAACAAGAACATCAATATGTGGACAAAATTTACATATTTTTTTAGCAATTATATCTAATTTATTTTTATCTCTAATATCAACATTACAACCAATAACATCATAACCTTTATCTTTTAACTTTGATAATGACGAATCTAAAGTTTCACTACTATCCAAAACAATAACTTTAGCGCCATATTTCAAAAATACTTCAACAATTCCTTGACCATTTCCCATAGCCCCACCTGTAACAACTGCTACTTTATTTTTTAATTTCATTGTATCACCTATCCTATTTTTTATTATAATACATTATAAAACAGAAAAAAAGTTAATAACTATTCGCTAGCCACTAACTTTACTTCTGTTTCTTTTAACTCTTCTCCTCTAAAATATTTAATTTTTACAGTTTCTCCTACATCATGAGTATACAAATTATATTTAAATGATGCTATAGATGTTACTTTTTCGCCACCTATCTCTACAATAACATCTCCTTTAGTTAAACCAACCTTATCAGCAGGACTATTTTTTTCAACCGATACTAATACTACACCATATTCAAGTTTATTTGAAATACTTATACCTTGATAAAACAAATAACTAATATCATCGACTGTGACCATGCTTACACCTAAATAAGGACGACTAATACTTTCCCCAGAAATTATAATTTCGGCATATTCTAAGGCATCTTCAATCGGAATAGCAAAACCCATTCCCTCTACTCCGCTACTAACTAATTTCATTGAAGCAATTCCAATTACTTCACCATTACTATTACATAAAGGTCCACCACTATTACCTGAATTGATTGCAGCATCCGTTTGCAATACTTTCATTAACCAATCTCCACTAGAAATTGACGAACTACTAACTTCAACTAATCTATCTTTACCAGATACTATACCTCTTGTAACACTCCAACTATAAGCACTATCAAGAGGCGCTCCAATAGCAAATACAGTATCACCAACCCTAGCATCTGTACTACTTCCTAACTCAGCAACAGCTATATTATCATCAGCATCTACAGCTAATATTGCAATATCTGCATAACTATCACTGCCCTTTACTTCAGTTTTAATTTCATCACCATTAGTAAATACAACTTTTATTTCGTCACCATCTTCAATAACATGATGATTTGTCATTATATAAGCATTTTTATTATCCATTCTAAAAACAAAACCAGTTCCCGATGCTATTAAATTACCGTTACTAAATGTTTCAACAACTACTACAGCATCATATACTTTATCAACTGCATCAGCTATTCCATTTTCATTAACGGTTACTTCTTTTTCTAGTTTACTAATATTATTAACAGTAGGAGCTAAATCGGGAAATAAACTTATTAATCCATACATTGCTCCAGCACCTAAAGCAGTACACATAATAATTACTAATATACCCAAAAGTACCTTTTTAGCTTTTTCATTATATTTATTTTTCATCTTTTTTTCGTCCATTCTAATCTAACCTCGCTAATTCTTTAAAATTTTCAGGAAATCCCATAGAATCTAACATTTTATTTCGTGAAACAGTATCAACTTTTCCATCTAAAACATCAATTTCATATGAGATTTCGTTCATCAATAAAACAAAATCATCTTTTCTTAACATTCTTTTTAAAATTATCAATAAAGCAAAAAGATCATTCTTACCATATATGTATTCGTTATCCATAACAGGAATATTTAACAAACTATGGTACTTATTATTAGGAATACAACGCTGAGATCTATGATCATATAAAATATCTTCATGTGCACATAAATTTCGATAATTTGATAATATAGGAAGATAAATTAACAAATCCGAAGAATTTAATTTATATATATCAGCTATTTCATCTTGATCTTCTGGTTTAAGAATAGTATAAAATTCACTAATTATTCCAAACGATAGAACTTTAACAACAATCCATAACGGAACATATCCATAATTATTAATATAGTGAACAGTAGCAGAATGCTGACTCCCATTGACTCTTATTTGCCTCTTCATTTTTTTTAATAAGTCATTTACCTGACGAACCTTATCTTTGCTATTATTAAAATTATGAACATCTAAGTAATTTCTTTCTTTATATCCATATTTTTTTGATAAAACATAAGAAAAAATACTTTTAGCATTATTTTCTATAATTAATATATTTTTAAATAATATATTCCTTATTTGTCTATCAAAGTTAAACATCGCATATAACTCCGAAAAAGTAGTTCCCGGAATAAAAACTTTATTCTTCTGACTTTTTAAAAACAAATGTCGATAACCATTTATAAAAAAATAGTTTTCTCTCAATAGAACATCTTTAGTAAAATCAACATCATCAATAATTAAGCCTTTTCCGCGTAGAATCTCAACTTGTTCATCCAATGTTTTAAAAACTTTACTCTTCATGATATCACCTATTATATCCATTATATCACGAATACAGAAAAATAATATAATAAAAATGTGTCAAAACAATTATCTTTATGTGAAGAATAAGTGAAAACTACTTATTTAAATAATTAATCACTCCATCAGTAATGGCAGTAGCAACTTTTAGTTGATAATTTTTATTTACTAAATTTTTTCGTTCTATACTATTTGATATAAAACCACACTCTACTAATACCCCAGGAATAGTTAATCTTTTATACATATAAATATTTGGCATAGTTTTAATATTTCGCTTATCACTTATCTTATTTAGTTCCGCTTGAATATATTCGGCTAAGTTTTTATTTTCATCAAGATAAAATACTTGTCCGCCCTTATATTGAGAATCTTCTAAATAATTAATATGAATAGATAAATATAAATCTGCTTTACTATTATTAATCAATCTAATTCTATTATCAAAATCACTTTGCTTGCGTCTATGAACATTGGGACTACTTAAGTCATAATCACCATCGCGAGTTAATATTACTGATGCCCCTTTTTTGGATAAAACAGCTTCTAAAAATAATGATATTTGTAAATTAATATCTTTTTCTAATACTCCGCCATAGACTGTTCCCGGGTCTTTTCCTCCATGACCTGGGTCAATCACTATTAACTTTCCACTTAAAGGCAAATTAGCTTTTACATTAAGACTAATTAAAAAATTTCATAACATTACAAATAAAATAATTATTAATTTCTCCAGATTATATATTATGATTTTAAGGAAGTTATTACAACAAAAAAGACTTGCATTTGCAAGTCCAAGAAATAAATATTAACGTTTTGAAAATTGTGGAGCTCTACGAGCTTTTTTAAGACCATATTTCTTACGTTCTTTAACTCTAGGATCACGAGTTATAAATCCTTCAGTCTTAAGAATTTTACGATATGAATCTTCACCAGTTTTATTACCATCAAATTCTAATAATGCACGAGCAATTCCTAAACGAATAGCACCGGTTTGACCAGAAAATCCACCACCACGTACAACTACGTCAATATCAAACTTATCTTCGTTTCCAGTTGCAACTAGTGGTTGCTTTAAATCCATTACTAAAGTAGCAAAAGGCATATATTCATCAACAGGAACTCCATTAACAACTATATTTCCTTTTCCTAATGTCATTCTTACTTGAGCAGATGAACGTTTTCTACGTCCACTAGCACACCAAATCTTTTTTTCTGCCATATTATTGCCTCCTACTTAACTTCCATAACTAATGGCTTTTGAGCTTCATGATTATGTTCATTACCAGCATATACAAATAACTTCTTAGCCATTTGACGACCTAAACGATTATGAGGTAACATCCCTTTAATAGCTCTTTCTACCATTTCTTCTGGATATTTTTCAATCATAGTTTTTGCATTTCTTTCACGCAACCCTCCTGGATATCCACTATGATCATAGTACATCTTGTCATTTAACTTATTACCAGTTAAATTTACTTTATTAGCATTAATGATAATTACGTAATCTCCGCAATCAACATATGGTGTATAAGTAACCTTATTCTTTCCTCTCAATACATGAGCAGCTTTTGTTGCTAAGCGACCTAAATTAATCCCTGTAGCATCAATTACATACCATTTGCGGTCAATATTTTCTTTCTTTTGCATAAATGTTTTCATAATAAAATCCTTTCATTTCTTATCTTTCATCAACCTTCCCACAGTCAAATCAGATCAAGAAAATAAAATGTACCATTTAAAATTATATGAAATTACAAACTAAAAGTCAATGATTTAATCAGTTTTAACTCATTTTTTTTCATAATATACATCCATTAAGTATAATCCATAAGCTGGAGCAGTTACTCCTTGATGGTTAATTTCTGATTTTAACATATCCACTATATTTTTTTTTGAATATTTATTTCTTCCCACCATAATTAAAGATCCTACTAGATTTCTAACCATATATCTATAAAAACCTTTTCCATAGAAATCCATAATTATATAATTATTATCTTTGGAAATTTTAATATCCCAAATATTTCCAACATAATTATCTCTATAACCAGCAGTAAAGTTGTGAAAGTCATGTTCTCCAATAAATAATTTGCTAACTTCTATCATCTTTTTTTCATCCAATTGATAATTTATTTGATAAACATATCTACTTAAAAATGGATCATATTCTCCTATTTTAATTTTATATCTATACCATTTACCTGTAGCCCACAATCTAGCATGAAACTGATTATTTACTTTTTTAATCAATTCAATTTTTAAGTCATCACTTAATAATTTATTAAGAATATTTTTTAATTTTTCTTCTTCAAAGTCCCTATCTAAATCAAAGTGTATATATTGGCCTAGAGCATGAACATGAGCATCTGTTCTACCAGCTCCTTTAACCATAACCTTCTCTTTAGCAATTATGCTTAATTTATCTTCCAATTCTCCTTGAACAGTTCTTGAATTCTTTAATCTTTGAAAGCCATTAAATAATGATCCATCATAAGTTATTTTTGCTAAATATCTCATCCTACAGACCTATATATAGCCTTTAATAATTCTTTATTATCATAATAAGGCAATATATCCTTTCCTAAACTATTTACATATTTTATAAATTCAACGATTTTAGGCATAGAAACAAATTCATAAAGCTTATCATCATAAAAACTACTATTATCTCCTTGATAAACTATCTCTCCTTTGTTGATAACTAGTATTTTATCAACAAAATTCATACCAAATTCTATATCATTACTACTAATAATAATATCTTTTTTATATTTGTTTTTTAGATTTAAAATTAATTTCTTAATATTTTTCTTTTCTCTATCGCTAAAACCCAATTCATAATTATCAAATATTAAAACCTTAGGATTATATACTAACATAGCCGCTAAATTTACTCTTTTTCGTTCTGTATAAGATAATTCTTCTACTGCACGATAAATATAATTATCATCTAATCCTACAATCTTTAACGCTTCACTTATTCTTTTTTCTCTACTATCTTGTTTTTTACAGTACTTTTCATAGTAATATTTTAATTCATCATAAACGTATTTTCTTTTAACATTTTTATTAATTGTATGACCTACAAATGCTACATTTTTTCGTATTTCATCAACATTAATACTATTACTTTTTTTTATTAATATATTATTAACCTTAATTGTTCCTTTACTAGGTCGCTTATTAGCAACAATTAATTTACCTATTAAAGAGTCTACTTCACCACTAATCATGGTAATAGAATTACTATCAAACTTGTAAGATATATTATTTAATAATACTCGTTCATTTTTTAAACCATTATTTTGCATATATGATAAATTAATAAAACTTATTTCCATACATCCTTCACCAAATCTTCCTTATTGTTATAAAAACCATGAACTAAATCATAACAACCTAGTTGAATAGACATATCAACTATAAAAGGCAATTTATAGCCCAGTCTTCTGATAATTTTCTCTTCTTCAAAGACATAAGGAATTTCTCCTGATAAAATAATACTACCTTTATATAAACAATAAAGAAATTGCGTATCCATGACGGTTTCCATTTCACTAGTGACATTTATAATTGTAATACCATTTTCTTTACACCAAGTAAAAATATTTTTTCTTAATTTATCATCAAATTCACATAAAATATCATCTAACGCTAAATACTTAGGATTTTTTAACAATGCACAAACTACTTTTAATAAATATTTTTCTATTCTACTTAAGCGCGCTACTTCCAAAGAAAGTAAACTTTTAATATTAAAGAATGCTAAGCATTTATTTAAAATTGTATCTTTACTATCCATATTACTGCTATTCATTTCCAAAGCTATTATTATTTCGTCTTTAACATATTTTTCTTTAAAATTATCATCTTTATATATAATACTATAATACTTTGAAAGCATGCGAAAATTATCATTGTCCATCTTTATACCATTGATAAATATCTCTCCAGTCCCCCTTAACTTAAAATCCAATAATTTTAATAAAGTAGTTTTCCCTTTAGTACCTATAATACTGATAGATTTACCTTCCTCTATTTCCATATTTATATCATTTAAGACTAAGGAATTACCATAACTAAATTTTAAATTTTTAATTATAATCCCTTTCATGCTCTCACCTAATTGCTTATTATACTAAAATTTTTAAAAAAATAAAGAAAAAAAGTATTATTCATATAATACAATTTCTTTCTTTTCTCGCGTTTTATTCATATCTATTAATCTTTGATTGGACGATCCTCTAAACTTACACTCTAAACTACGCAATTTTAAAATAAATTTTCCATCTACTAAAACATCAATATATTGGAGCAATTCGGCAATAATAGCATTTTTTTTAGCTAATTCACCTAACTGTTCATATGTATAACCAGTATAAGCCCAAACATTCATACCACACTCTTTAGTAACTTTAACCAATTCTAAAAAAGCTTCGGGTTGGAAAAAAGGATCTCCTCCTGAAAAGGTAATACCTGATTGTGATTCTAATCCCCTAATTTCATTCTTTATATCATCTATATTATATAAAATTCCTCCATTAAAATCATGAGTTTCAGGATTATGACAACCATAACAATTGTGATTACAGCCTTGAAACCATATAACACTTCTTATTCCGGCCCCATCAACAATACTATCTTTCTGAATAGGTGCTGCCAATCTAACTTCTTTTATTTGCATAACTATTCTTCCGCCTCCGGAATTCGAATAATATATTCCCCATCTTTTGAATACAAATATTTTTCTCTAATATAACGAGTGACATACTCAGGATCTTGTAATTTATTTAATTCTCCTTCCAACTTTTCTTCATCTTCTAATAAATTGTCATATTTTTCTAATAATTGAATTTGTTGATTTTTATTTTTAAAGATTGTTACCCAATCACCAAAAACACTAAATACGACTAATCCCAACAAAACTAGAAAAGTTAAAGATAAAAAAGTTAATCTTCTTTTTGACTTACTATGATGCTTATTCACAATAACCACCCTAACCATTATAATCAATAACATTATAAAAAAAAAAAAAAAAAGTCAATTTATTTTATTTTTTTTTTCTTTTTTTGACATAAGATTTTACTATTTGTTTAATTTTATTTGCACATATATATCCTAAAATCATAAGAATAATAAAATATAAATGAAAAAAACCGCCATTAACAAAATACATTATATCAATATAAAATATCACTAATAAATAAGCGTAGAAAATTGTTAAAATATAAGATAAGAAATTATTTTTATTATTAACTTTAAAATGAATAATTGCCGTATAATTAATAAAAATACCATATACAAAAGAAATAAGAAAACTAATAATTTGTAATTTAATATTCATTATTTAAATAATTTAGCAACTAGCCCATTATCTTTATCCTTTTTATTACTATCCATATAATTATAACCATTTATTTTTCCTTTAATTGAAATAGTTCCTTCTACTGTATCAAGTTTAACAATTTCTAAACTTTCACCTTTTAATAATAACACACCCAAATTTGTTTCTATCAAAAATTCTTCAGGATCAAAACTTATTAATTTTTTTACTCCAGATAAAAAAACTTTTTTACGGTCACTTACTTTTATATCACTACTAGAAACTTCTAATACATCCATAACTTTATCCATAATTATCACCCAATAAAGTATATGTTCAAAAATAAAAAAAAGACTTATTAAGTCTAATTTTCTGCTTTATTATATTCAGCTAAAATTGCATCTTCAAGCATTTTTCTTGCATCAGGATTAATAGGATGAGCAATATCTCTATAATCACCAGTAGCCGTTTTTCTACTAGGCATAGCAATAAATAACCCATTATCTCCTTCAATTATTCTAATATCATGAACTGCAAATGAGTCATCTAATAAAATAGATGCAATACCTTTCATGCGTGATCCTTCTTTTTCGATTTTACGAACGTTTACTGATGTAACTTGCATTTAATTCACTCCTTCTAAAGTTATCTTCTAACTTTAATATAATTTTAATAAATTTTAATTTATATTTCAAGTATTTTATTATTAATAAATTTTAACTTCTCCAGTTGCAATATCAGCATATGAAAAACTTTTATTATTTCCATCAACATTTACAGTAAACACTCGAGGATAAATTCCACTTACATAGCCTTTAATTAAACACTTTTTACTTCGGTTGCCACTTATTTTTAATGTAACTTCCTTGTTATAAAGATTATTAATTCTTTCTTTAATTATATCAAGATTCATCTAGGATACCCCACATACATCATTCCGTTAGTTATAATTCCCCCAACACCATCTTTACCATATTTAGTTTTTTCTAATAATTTAATTAAATCTATTTGTTTATTTCTTTCAGTTAAAGCTAAAGTAGTAGCAATAATTGCCGGATCAAGAGCATGGATATTTACCCTTTTAGGACTTGATGCAAAATTAGCCCCCGCTTTTATTAACTCTTCATAATCACTTTGACAAGCCCCAGCAATTATTATCAATTTTTCATGAGACTTTTCATACATTCGGGCTTCTTTAACCGCATCAATAAAATTTTTACTATTTTTATAATTATTTACATTATCTTTGTCACCTTTTTTATTATAATAAGCATCGTGACCGGTAATTATAACAATATCTGGTTTAACTTCCATTAATAAATCTTTTATCTGCGTTTTTAGTTCTTCTTCAACTACTTTTTTACCTACTGCATACACATTAGCTAATTTATAAAAGTCCATACATCTTTTTAAATAATCACCATCACCATCTAAATGCAATATTTTACCTGGTAAATAAAAATATTCATTCCTATCTAAAACATTTTCAATTATTTCTTCTTTAACTTCTAGAGAAAATTCATCATCTCTTTCAACATTATTAACTATGACTAAATCATCAACACTACTATCTGCATATAAACGAACATCTACACCTTTTAAATATGCTATATCATCTCTGATATTTAATACCAAAAAAATAATATCATTATTATAACTATTTCTTGATACATAATCACCTTTTTTAATCAAATAAATCACCAATATATAATATGAAATAAAAAAGAAATTATAACACAGTTACAATTTCCTTAAAAACCTCTATAGGGACTTCTTCCGCTCTATTAGATAAATCCAAATTATATTTTTTTAAAACACCAGCAATCTTTTCTAAATCATACATATATAAATTATTTTTTAAATTTTTTCTTTTCATTTTAAAAGCATTTTTTACTAATTCATCATAAGATTTTTCATCAACATCTAAATAACTTTTATTTCTTGTTAACTTGATAACAGCACTATCAACCTTAGGAATAGGATTAAAAGAAGTACGAGAAACAAAAAATAATTTTTTTACCGTAAAATAACTTTGAACCATAACAGTAAAATATCCATACTCTCTTGTTCCAACACCAGCATTAATCCTGTTTGCGACCTCATCTTGGACCATTATAATCATTTCTTTAATTTTAGTTATTCTTAAAAATTTATTAATAATAGGTGTAGTTATATAATATGGTAAATTAGCAACCACATAAACATTTTCATATTCTTGTATATAATCATTAATTTCGACTTCTAAAATGTCCTTATAAATAATATCAATATTTCCATCTATTTTATCTAAATATTCCTTTAATCTCTCATCAATTTCAAAAGCAATAACTTTAGCTTCAAGTTTTACTAACCTTTTAGTTAATGCTCCTTGCCCTGGACCAATTTCTATAATTAAATCACGAGGATTAATACTTAAAGAGTTTACAATATTATTTAAAATTTTTTCATTAGTTAAAAAATTTTGACCTAAACTTTTTTTGTGTTTAAAACTCATAACTGCCTCCAAAAAAAAGAGTATATTACTCTTCTTTATTCCATCCAAATCTTAAAATATCATAATTCACAGTTTTTCTACCAACATATTTATAAGCATAAGATTCATTTTCCACTAATAAATCAAGCGCATATCCACCTACACCTCTATCTAAGACAATAGCGTAAATAGGCATAGAAGATACAGATGGCATATCAAATTTCACCACGCTACCACAGGGTAACTGCTTAGAAGCAGCAACAATTCGTACTGTCCCATATTGATTGTCATCATAAGTTGTAATCCCACCTCTAACATAATCACCATTACATGCTAAATACCCAGTACATAAAGGACAATCAGCACTGTAGCCGGTTAAAGATCCTGTATAAGTATCTTTAACAGCATAAATATCATTGGCTATAACTTCTTCTACTTTTTCACTCATAGCAACTAAATCTAAAGTTTTATTTAAATTAGAATTTGATGACTTAATAACATTTTCAATAGAACTACTTCCAATAAACATAAATAATCCCACAATTATAATTACTTGCATAGAAGTAATTACTTTTTTAAAGTTTATTTTCAAGCATTCCACCTCCATCGCTAAAATTATAACATTCCATAGATAGATTGTCAAAAACTGCCATTATTTTCCAAGAACAAAGTATCAAAATTCTTATTAGTAACCATTTTAAGTTCATCTAATGTTACGCCATATAAATCACTAACAAACTTAGCTATATCTATAATATGCACCGGACTATTTTTTTTACCTCTATAAGGATCAGGTGTTAAAAAAGGGCTATCTGTTTCTAACAGAATTTTATCAAGAGGTATTTTTTTAATAACTTCCTTCAATTTACAATTTTTAAAAGTAATAACTCCATTAATTCCAATAATAAATCCCATTTTAATATATTCACAAGCCACTTCATAACTTCCACTAAATGAATGAATAAGTCCTTTTACTTTATACTCTTTTAATATATCTAAAGTATCTTGTGTCGCTTCCCTACTATGTATAATTACCGGCATCTTAAATTCTTCAGCAATTTTTAATTGCTTTTTAAAAATTTCAATCTGTTTTTCTTTAGAATAGCCTTCATAATGATAATCTAAACCAATCTCACCAACTGCAATAATTTTCTTATTATTTCGATTATCATAAAATATCTTAAAATCAAAATTTTCTTGTGCATACTCAGGATGCAGTCCTATCGTTCCATAACATTCATCATACTTATCTACAAGATCTAATACTTCTAAAGAAGAAGCATAGTTATCAGCATTAACCAAAAATCTATCTACCCCACAAGATTTAGCATCATTTATAACACTTTTTACATTATCATAAAATTCTTTTAACAAATGACAATGACTATCAGTATATCCCATATAACTTTCAATCCTTAACTACTTCTATTCTTTTAAATAATACTTCACTTTCCCCTAAACTATCACCTTCAGTCATACCATTAAAACCCTTTAAAGTACTAAATTCCTTTTTTGTTGTATTTAATTGCTTAAATATTCTTTCAGCTGTATCAGGTATAAATGCCTGTAATAATACAGCGCATATTCTAATTGACTCTAATAGATTATATAAAACAGTTCCTAATCGTTTATTTTGCCCATTTTTTGCTAATATCCAAGGCATTGTATCGTCAATATATTTATTACATTTACTTAAGACTTCCAAGATATTATCTATAGCATCACATACTTTTAAATCGTCCATATTATGACATACTTTATCATACAAACTTATAGAACTATTAATTAAATCATTATCAATATCTTCTACATAATTTTTACTCATTACAATTCCGTCAAAATATTTTTTACTCATCGCCATCGTTCTATTTAATAAATTACCTAAGTTATTTGCTAAATCGCTATTAATTTTATTAATTAATAATTCTTTAGAAAATATTCCATCATTAGCAAAAGGAATTTCATGTAAAAAGTAATATCTAACTGCATCTACGCCAAATTCTTTGACCAAGTCATCAGCATAAATAACATTTCCTTTACTTTTACTCATTTTCCCATCTTCCATTATTAACCATGGATGCCCAAATATTTTTTTTGGTAATGGTAAGCCCAAACTCATTAAAAAACATGGCCAATAAATAGAATGAAAACGAATTATATCTTTACCTACTAAATGTAAATCAGCTGGCCACAATCTATTAAATTCAGTCGATTGCTTATTTATATCAAAGCCAATATTAGTTATATAATTTGTTAAAGCATCTAACCAAACATATATTACATGCTTAGGATCAAAATCGACATTTATACCCCAAGAAAATGATGATCTTGATACACACAAGTCTTGTAAACCGGGTTTGATAAAATTATTAATCATTTCATTTTTCCGTGATATCGGTTGAATAAAATCAGGATGATTATTTATATATTCTACTAATTTGTCTTGATATTTTGATAGTCTAAAAAAATAAGCTTCTTCGCACTTTACTTGAACATCTCTACCACAATCAGGGCATTTACCGTCAATTAATTGACTTTCTGTCCAAAAAGATTCACAAGGTGTACAATACATACCTTGATACTCACCTTTATAAATATCGCCTTTATCATACATATATTTAAAGATATGTTGAACAATTTTTTTATGATTATTATCAGTTGTTCTGACAAACTTGTCGTAACTAGTATTCATTACATCCCAAATATTCTTAATTTCCTTAGCATTATTATCAACATAACTTTGAGGGGACATATTAGCTTCCTTAGCTTTTAACTCAATTTTTTCACCATGCTCATCTGTCCCAGTTTGAAAATAAACATCATATCCTTGTAACCTTTTAAAACGCGCTATAGCATCTGCTAGTACTATTTCATACGTATTCCCAATATGTGGCTTTCCAGAAGCATAAGCAATCGCCGTTGTAATATAATATTTTTCCATCTCTATTCTCCTAACTATAAAAATTCACAAAAAAAATCATAAACAAAGGACGAGCATTGCCCGCGGTACCACCTTTATTCATGATATTTCATGCTCTTAAATCCTTAACGCTGATTATACGTTTTAACTCCAGAATCATCTTCAATATAAAATATTATTCATTTCCACCAATCCATGAATTCTCTATTAATATTATTATATTTACTCTTTCCTTCTTCATTAATTAATAAAATATTAGCATATTAAAAAGCATAATGCAATAAATTATATATTTTTAATTATAATTTATTCTTTAAAATAGGAAACTTTTTTTTCATATATTCATCATCAAAATAATAATCATACATTTTACCAACAATCGTTAGCGACTCATATCCCTTATTACGAAAAACAGTTCTTAAAAATACCGTGTAAGAAAAAAACATATTAAGAGAAAAAAATATTAAAGCAATAATATAAATTGGATAACCTACTTTATGTGGTATTTTTCCTACAAATAAAGTTATTGTAGGATAAACTAATTTTAATAACAATGTTCCACCTATACCCCAAATTAGCATGATAGGTATCGTTGTTCTTCCTTGAATATCTAAGATTCTATTCGAATAATCCCAAAACTTTATATCTAAAAAAATTTCAAATATAAGACTAGTAATATACTCTACTACGCCTCCTAAAATGGCTGAATAAATAAAAGTTTTAAATATCCCTCTTTTTGTATTTTTCCCCAACAACATTAAATAAATAATCACACCAAAACCATACAAAGTACTAAAAGGTCCAATTAGCAAATCACCCCTACTAGTCCATTTCCCATTTTGCAAATATAAAACGACTTCTTCAAATAAACTACCAAAAATACTACCCAATATAAAAAAAATAAATAATAACGAAAAACATATTTTAGATTTTATCTTTTTATTTTTCATCATCTTTATCTCCTTACACTTATATTTCTAAATAATATATAATTAAATCTCTAATAATTTTAATAAATTTTTCCTCATTTACTTTACTTAATAATATCCCTAAACAAACAGAATTAACAAAAACAGGAACTATAACTTTATATCCTATTTCTTCAAAATAACTTACGTCATTATCAGAAAAAAATCTAATTGACTTTATTAAATCGAGGCCACTATTTTTACTTAAAATTTTATTTCTAGTTACTATATCTATTTCCAGTTGTAAATAATTACAAAATATATCAACAATTTTAGCAGCTACTATTTCAAAATAATCCTTATTAAAAACTTTTTTTAATATAATCGCTTCATCATCAACTTTAATTTCAATTTTATCATCTTTTTTTATTAATAACTCCTTTCTGATTTCTTTAGGTATTACTATTCTTCCTAATTCATCAATATTTTTAATAATACTACTCAAAAAAAATCCCTCCTTAGTATTAATCTAATACTATGGTGAGATTTTTTTTTTAATTTATACTATTTTTTTATATTCTTCATAAATTAAATCCAATAACATAGTAAAATAATAAATAAAATGCTTATTCAACCCTTGATAATTTAATCTAATATAAACATTATTAGCAAAACTTCTAAATTGAAATCTTGGACAAATATTATAAGCTTTTATAAATATTTTATCAAATTTTAACTTATTAGCAATTTTATTTTTAATTTCAATTTCCACAAATATATCAGATTGAACCACTTTATCTATACTTAATTTTTCAGCTAATTTTTCAAACCATTCTTCATACATATAATTCATTATTGAATCATCAATTTTTCCAAATCGATCTTCTAATTCTTTTTTTATTTCATCAAGCTTTTCACCAGAATCAATTTCATTTATTTTTTTATGAATTAAAATTTTTAAATCCTCGTCTGATACATACGAATCACTTATATGAGTTTCTATATTAACAAGCGATTTTTCCCCAACTTCATCCTCAACATAAGTTCCATTTATTTTCTTAATTTCATCCTCAACCATTTTAGTATATAATTCTATACCGACGGCATCAACAAAACCAGCTTGTTCGCTACCTAAAATATCACCAGCTCCACGTAATGACAAATCACGCATAGCAATTCTATACCCACTACCTAGTTCGGTAAAATCTTTAATAGCTTGTAATCTTTTAACCGCTATATCATTTAAAACTTTATTAAAATTATATAATAAATATGCATAAGCTATTTTATTACTTCTTCCAACTCGCCCACGCAATTGATATAATTGACTTAACCCAAACTTATCGGCATCAAAAACTATTAAAGTATTAGCATTAGGAATATCTATTCCCGTTTCTATAATAGTTGTACAAACCAAAATATCATATTTATAGTCAATAAAATCTTGCATTACATTTTCTAATTCACGTTTAGACATTTGCCCATGTGCAAATATAATTCTTGCCTCTGGCACCAACCTATGTAAATAATTTACCTTACTTTCAATACTACTAACCTGATTATATAAAACAAATATCTGCCCATTTCTGGCTAATTCCTTATATATAGCTTCCTTTATTATTAAATCATTTTCTTTTAAAACATAAGTAGAAACCGGATATCTATTAACTGGTGGAGTATCAATTATAGATAAATCTCTTAACCCCGATAAAGACATTTTTAAAGTACGAGGAATCGGCGTTGCTGAAAGTGTTAAAACATTTACATCGTTTTTTAATTGTTTAATTTTTTCTTTATGAGCCACCCCAAATCGTTGCTCTTCATCAATTACTAACAATCCTAGATCTTTAACAACAACTTGATCATTTAATAAACGATGTGTCCCAAATAAAATATCTAAAGTACCATTTTTTAATTTAGCAAGTAATATATTTTTTTCTTTAGTTGTTGTAAATCTATTTAATAAACCAATTTCTATAGGATAATCTTTAAAGCGTTCTAAAGCGCTATCATACTGTTGTTTAGATAAAATAGTCGTTGGACATAAATATAAAACCTGTTTATTATTTATTACTGTTTTAAACATCGCTCTAAAGGCCACTTCAGTTTTACCAAAGCCAACATCTCCACATAATAATCTATCCATAGGAATAGTACTCTCTAAGTCTTTTTTTATTTCTTTTATTGCCTTTTCTTGATCTTTAGTTAAAGTATATTTAAATAAATTTCCAAAAACATCTTCTTCTTCATAATACTTGTAAGGAACTCCTTTTATACTAGCTCTCTTAGCATATAACTTTATAAGTTCCAAAGACATATCATGAATCTTCTTCTGTAATTGTCTTTTTGTCTTTTCCCAACTAGTAGAATTTAATTTATTTATATGTGGAATAGCTCCATCTTTAGAAGAATATTTAAATATTGTACTAATTTTTTCTACTGGGACATATATTTTGTCATTACCTAAGTAATTTATTTGAATATAATCTTTTTTAACTCCGGCATGTTCCAAGGTTATAACCCCATTATAAACACCTATACCATGAGAAGTGTGCACTACATAATCGCCCTTATTCAACTGATCAAAGCTACTAACTCTTTTTCCAATTTTATAAGTACTTTTATATTTGATCTTTTCAACAGATACTCTTTCTATGTCTTTATCTGTAATTACAACATAATTTTCAAAAATAAATCCCTTATTAAATTCATTAAATATTATATTCACAGCGTCCTTATGTAAATTTCCATCTTTAACAACATTTAACATGGAAAAATATTCTTTTAATACATCAACTTGTTTACTATTACTTAATGAAAAAACAACATATTTATTTAATTGAATATATTTATTAACAAATTCTTGTAGCAATTTAAAATTTCCATTAAAATTATCAATTTCATTAGAACTATAAGTATACTTTAACCCCTTTAATAAATTGTCAAAATTCGATAAATAAATAGTTTTATTAGCTTTTAAATCTTCTAATTTAAACATTAAATTATCGGTTAAATTATTCTCTTTCTTATAATTTAAAACTTCTTCTACTAATTTTTTATACGAACTATCTATTAAATCATAATCATCAAAAAAAACGCAGCAATCATTCATATAATCTAATAATGAATTAACATTAGTAGTTTTTACTTCATTATAAGGAACAATTAAAAATTCTTCTAATTTATTTAAAGATAGTTGAGTATTTTCATCAAAATATCTAATAGATTCTACTTGATTACCGAAAAATTCGATTCTAATAGGATGTTCTTGACTTGTAACAAATATATCTATTATATAACCACGTACAGCATACTCTCCTGTTGAGACTACTAAGGATTCTCTTTGATAACCGAACTCTTCTAGTTTGCTTAAAAATATTTCCCGGGAAATATTTTCTCCTATTTTAATATTTAATTTTAAATTATCTTTTTCGTTTTTATCAGGCAAATAACGTAAATAACCCATAAGATTTGTCACAACAATGATTGGTTTCCCCGTATTTATTTTTGCTAATGTCTCTAACCTTTTTATTTTAAGTTCTGGGGATATTGCTAAAGCCACTGATGTAAAAAAATCATCCATAGGAAATAGATAAACATCAGAACTATAAAAAGATAAAGACTGAAACATTTTATTAGCTTCGTACAAAGAACTAGTAACTACTAAAACATTTTTTTGGTAGTTTTTATAATAATTATAAACGTAAAAAGCATCTAACTCGCTTGTTAGACCAATTACATTTAAATTATTTTCATATTTAAACAAATCACTAATAAAATTCATATTTACCTCATTTTTTATTATAAATATTCATAACCCTATCAATACCATTTTCTATAAATGAATCAATAATATCTTTTCCATATGAAAAAACACTATTTAATATTTGTTTTTCAGCATTTGTAAAATTACTTAAGACATAGTCTTTTGTATCTAGAGTTTTATCATGCCCTATACCTATTTTTAGTCTAGGAAGATGATCAGTACCTAAATAATTAATAATTGATTTAATTCCATTATGTCCTCCAGAAGAACTAATATATTTAATTTTATATTTTCCTAACATTAAATCCAAATCATCTTGAATAATTAATATATTTTCTTTTTCAATATGATAATAATCAACGTAACTTTTAACAGAAATCCCAGAATTATTCATATACGTAACTGGTTTTAAAAATATTATTTTTTCTCCATTTATTATTTTTTCATAATATAAACCATTCATTTTTTCCTTAAAAGTTACATTGCCTAAATAAAAATCAATCAACATAAAACCTACATTATGTCTAGTACCTATAAACTCTTTACCCGGATTACCTAAACCAACTATCAATTTCATTTATTATCACCTTCAAATATATGTTTATAACTCTTGTAATCTAATACATTTAACGGAGGATATACAATTAAACCATGTTGTCCATTTTTTACCGCTTTAATTAATACCATAATAGCTTTTTTATTAAGTCCGGCATAAATATAACAAATAGATTTTAATACAAAATGATATTTGTTAAGAATTAAAATAATTTCTTCTAGTCTTTCCGGCCTATGAACCATATACAAACATCCTTTATTTTTTAATATATAAGAGGAAGTCATAACTATTTCATCTAAATTTGTCATTATTTCATGCCTAGCAACCGCCTTACCATAATCTTCATTTATTAAAGAAGTATCATTTTTTTTAAAATATGGTGGATTACAAGTAACAACATCAACACTTTCAGGAAGAACGTATTCCATTGCATCTTTTAAATTTGCATTAACTATTTTAATTCGGTCATCTAGGTTATTTAATGATACCGATGCCTCAGCAATTTTTGCTACCTCATTTTGTACTTCAAAACCTATTATTTTACAATTGAATCTAGTAGATAAAATAAGTGGAACTGGAGCATTACCAGTACAAAAATCTACAATAGTATTTACCCCCAATTTATTTTCGACAAATTCAGCTAATAATATAGAATCCAAAGAAAATTTGAATTTATTTTTATACTGATAAATTTTTAAGCCATAATCAAATAAATCATTTTTTTCTACATTCATTTCTTCCATCAACTTCCACAATTTCTCCATCAATATTTAATTTATATTTTTTATTTAAAATATCTACACTTATAACTTCACCTATCTTATCATCATGTTTAACTTTATCACCTACATTAGGTAGACATTTACGACATTCTGTATAATTATCATTCTCATATGTTAAACAACAAAGTAATCTTCCACAAACACCATTAATTTTCGCAGGATTTAAGGCTAAGTTTTGATTCTTTGCCATATTCATCGAAATTGAATCAATTTCTCTCAAAAAACATGAACAACATAATTCACGGCCACAAATGCCGATTCCTTTCACCTCTTTTGCTTTATCACGAGCTCCAACTTGTCTTAACTCTATTCTTGTTTTATACTTTGCTGCTAATTTTTTTGCTAATTCTCTAAAATCTACTCTATCTTCTGCCACAAAATTTAATAATAGTTGTTTTCGATCAAAATTGAAACTAGAATCTATAAAACTCATTTTCAGACCCAAATCCTTATTAACTTCTTTAGCATATTCTAAAGCTTCTTTAGCATCTTTTAAATTTTTTAAATGTACTTCATAATCTTTTTTAGTAGAAATTCGCAGTATATTTTTAATTTTTTCAATATCTATTTCAATATCTTCAGGCCTATAATGGTTTATAACTTTTCCAAATTGTAAACCTTGCTCAGTTTCAACAATAACCGTTACGTTTATTGGACAAAAAATATCATCACTTTTAAAATAATATAACTTTCCTCCATCTTTAAAAACTACTCCATATATGTTACTCATCTAAGCGCCTCAATTCAATATAAAAACTATCTAATAACAATTCTAAATTAACATTATATTTAATCTTTTGCAATGTTTTTTCAACTAAATTAATTAATTTTAAAATATATACTTCATCTTTATTAGTAATATATTCTAAATTAAAATTTGACTTGTGATTAATTTTTAAAATTAAATCTTCCTCTAATAGCAAAAATAAGCTTTTAAAAAAAATTAAGATACTATCTCGGTCACTAAAATTATGTAATAATATATTTTTATTACTTAAAAGAAACTCTTTATTATCTCGAATAGAATTAAAATAATCATTTATAATAGGTAAGTTTTTTTTATAAAAGAAATTATCTTCATAATTTACTGAAAAAATTTGACATCTACTTTTAATAGTATTTAAAACATTTTCTTTATTTTCAGTAATAAGAAAACCTATAACATAATCTTCTGGTTCTTCTAAAAATTTTAACATAGTATTAGCAGAGCTAGCATTTAATTTCTCGGCATATTTTATAATATAAGTATTATATTTTGAATAAACAGGCTTACAAGACAGCCTTTTTTTCAATTCATTTACTTGATTTTTTTTTATATTAAGCCCATCAGGAGAAACTATAATTAAAGAAGGTAAATTACCAATATCAATTTGATGACATAAATTACATTTCCGAGAACAGTTAATTTCATATTCACAAGGACAATTTAGGTATTTTATTGTTTCTAATACATCGTAATAACATTTATTTAAATCATTTGTTTCAAGCAAAAAAACATGAGCCAATTTATTGTTCTCACATTGATTTTTTATATATGTTAAAACTTTGTTTACTTCCACAATTACCACCTTACTTGATAATAAACTTCCACAATATTAAAACTATTACCCCCGGTATACCCAAAATACTTATAGAACCAACAGTAGCCACATTAATAGGAATATTAAAATTCACAGGATTAAGCATTATATTTAAACCATACAATACTAAAAAAGAAAAAATCACTCTTCTAACCACTTTTACTATAATTTTCAATTATAATCACCACTAAATTATAGTAACAAAAAGAATAAACTATGATAATTTTTTTCTATCTTTAATAGCTCTATCTAACGTTATACCATCTAAATAATCAATTTCCATCCCCATAGGAATTCCATAAGGAAGCCTAGATACTACCACATTACTATTTTCAAATATTTTTTGAATATACATAGTCGTTGCTTCTCCCTCTATACTTGCACGTAGTGCTATTATTATTTCAACATTATTTAATTTATTTACTCTATCAATTAGAGAACTAATGTTAATATCATCAGGTCCAATATTATCAACCGGTGAAATAAGACCATTTAGCACATGATAAACCCCATCATAAGTACCACCTTTTTCAAAGGCCAAAACATCCTTATAGTTTTCCAAAACACAAATAATTTCTTTATTTCGTAAAGGATTACTACACACATTACATATTTCTTCGTCAGTTAATGCTCCACAACAAGAACAAGGATGTAATTCAATTTTACATTTGATTAATGAATCAGCAAGAGTTTTTACGTCTTCTTCAGAAAAGTCATTTATTGCTAAAGCTATACGTTCTGCACTTTTTTCGCCAACGCCAGGCAATCTCTTTAACAATTCAATAGATTTATCTAATATTTTCGGATATAACATATTAAAATAATCCACCTAAAGATCCGCTCAAAGGTCCCATAATATTCTCAGTTTCTTTTTCTATCTTTGTAATAGCATCATTAATAGCAATTAGAATCATATCTTCAATAACTTCTTTGTCATCATCGGATAAATTATCTAATTTTATTTTAACACTTTTTAACTTTTTATCACCCATCATAACAACATCAACTAATTCACTATTTCCATTAAATTCCATTTTATTTAATTCATCTTTTTTCTTCATTAAATCTTTTTGCATTCTTTGAGCTTGTGCCATTATAGCTTGCATATTCATAATATCATTCCTCTCATTTTTTATTCTACTTCATATTTTTTATTACCAAATATTTCATTTGCTAAATTAATAAGTTCATCATTATTTTCTATTTTATTATCTAATTCTAATTGTTTTTCTTCTACCATAGCATAAACATAACCTTTATTTATATTTTCCATATATTGCCGCTTATATTCATTCCACTTATTTTCTGAAAGTGCAACAATTTTATAACTTACACCATAAAAAATACTTAAATCTTTTTCAAGACTTTCTATATTCTTATTCAATAAATCATTTGTCATTTCAGTTTTATTTGACACTATACAATAGCAATCAGACGCCGCAACAGGAACAGTATCCGCAATATATGCCATCAACACTTTATTAGCATTAGATTCATATATTACAAAATCGCTCCACTTAGCCAAGAGATTATTTAAATATTTCTTTTTTACTGCAACAAAACAATTGTTAACTCTATTTGCTATAAAACCATCATCAATTTCTTT
>CALWAM010000006.1 GCA_944373135.1 uncultured Bacilli bacterium
TCCGTCTTCAGCTGTTACCGTAATTTTAATTTGACTTCCAACTTTTAAATTCTCGTTGCCTTCTATAGTTATAACACTTTTTTCATTTGAAGGAGAAGCTTTAATATCTAATTGTTTCTCTCCCTCTTTTAAAGTAATATTATAATCAGTTTCTTTAGCATCAAATTTAATTTTTTTACCTTTTACCTCAAGACTTTTTAAGTAATTATCATTAGATATAACTAAATCTTCTTCTTTTCTAATGACGTATAGGGTGTATATATTACTCTTACCGTTTTGACCAGTAACAGTTATTTTAATTTCATTTTCACCAACTTGTAAATCAGTTCCACCTTCAACCACTACGGTATCAGTTTCCTCTTTACTTACAGCATTGGCAACAACATTTACAACTTCAAAAGGTACATAAACATTATAATTAAAAATATCTGATTTAAAATCCAAATTAATTTCGCCATCATTTAACTTAATACTGTCTAATAAGGCCTCGCTAGGAATTTCAACTTCCGGATCGTTTGGTTCTGTAACTGGCGGTTCTGGATTAACACTTTCCCCTGCTCTATTGATATTTAAAGTATAAGTTCTTACACTACCAGCTTCACTTTTTACCTTAATATAAAATTTGTTGTCTCCATAGTTTAAAGTTACAGTTCTAGGTGCATACCCACTTACATATGAGCTCTTAGTATCGGTTAGTGTTGCACCTATTTTTATAGAACTAATATTTTCACCGACACTAACGTTATAATTTAAAGTATTAGAATTAAAAGATGGGGATAATGAACCACTACTAACCGTTAAACTATTTAAGGTATTAATAGAGCTTCGATTATCTTGTCTAGTAATATTTAAAGTATAAGTAGCAATATTTCCTGAAGAGCTTTTTACTTTAATTTGAATTTTATTTAAACCATAATTTAAATTTACTTTTCTAGGTCCTAATCCATCAACGTAAGTAGCACTCTCTTCTTTTTTAGTAGCTGATATAGTGATAGAACTAGTATTGACAGTAGCAGCATAAACTAATGTGGTAGAATTAAATGCCGGTGTTAAAGTACCGCTACTTATACTTAAACTACTTAAAAATGGAGATATAATACTACTTTGTGACTTTACACATGAATAACGATATACACGTTTACAATATCTTTCCGATAAGCCTTGCAAGTTGCTTCCTTTAATTGTACAATCTTCGCTGGTCATTATAGAGTAAACAGCATCAATATAATAACCATTAGCGCATACTACGCCACTTCCAGGATTTACAGGAGTTATTGTACTACCATTAGTGGTAAAACATTTTTCGTATGTACCAGTTCCTGTTGCATTAGTAATAGTTTGATCTTGACAACTATCATTTATTATGACTTTTGTACCATATGCAGTCCATGTACCGTTTCCATCTATTACCCAAACACTATAATTTCCATTGGCTAAACTAAATTTAATATTTGGTAAAGTAGTACTAAATGTCTTGGCTGTATTTTTGTCTGGTCCGACAGCATATCCTCTTATTCCGTTTACTCCACTATTAGCAACTACTGTTACTAAATCACCATTAACACTAATACTAGTGATACTAGTATCGTACTGGCTAGCTTTAACATTTAAGTTGTAACTAATAAATAGTAAAAAAATAATTATTAAATATCCCATTTTTTTCATAAGATTAACTCCTATCTCTGCTATTTTTATGATATCATTTTCAAACTATTTTTACAAGTCTAATTTATTTATTTAAATGAGAATTATTTTTTTAAAAAGCATAAGTAAAAAAATTTTTTAAGGGATAATTTTTTAATCTTGATAGATTATAAATTGAATAATTTTTAGCTATATCATAGTTTAATTAATAATTATCTTTTTGGTGATGCATTAGTTTCTGGTTTATCAAATATTGCTTGAATAGATTTACTATTAGTTTTCCAACCATTTTTTAATAAATTAGATATAATTTCGGGAGTTATTTTATTAAAACCTAACTCATTTGAGTAACTATAAAATAAGCCATATTCTTCAAAAGCATATATCGCCATTAAGTTAAAGTCATCGGAATTACTATATGATAAATTATATTGTTTCAAAGCTCTTAATTCTTCAATAGATAAAATCTTGTTAAGTAAGATAAAAATATATCTTGTGGCTTCATGGGCTCCTTTGAAATCTTTAGCAAACAATTCTTTTGCTTTCAGAATTTTATATTCAAGAATTTCAGCGGGAGTTTTAGAAGTAAAATCAATTCCATTTAATTTTTGCACAAACTCATCAATATAATCATCTGTATATTTATCGGATATAAAACCTAACTTTTGGTCCATTTGTGCACACTCATTTAAAGAAATTATATCATAATCATTTTCACTATTGGATGAATAACCAAATTCTTTTGTTCTTAATCCTCCTTGTATATTAGCTAAATCAAGAGTTAAATCTAATATTATTTTTAAGCCATCATTAAATTTAACTTCAGTTGCTACATGTTCTTTATTAAATCTTCTTCCGGGTATGGTTCTTTTGATTATCTTAGCTTGACATGTTGGAATTAATCCATTTATAAAAATAGCAAGAATTTCACTAATTTGATAACAAGTTTTATACCTACTTATTTCGTTATGGGCATAATCAACTGGTTCAGCGGCAACAGTTTCATCAACAATTATCCGATAATCGTAGCAAAAGAGTTTGCCTAAATTAATGTAAATGTAACGAACTTTTTCTAAATCAGTTAAGTTATCAGGAATCGTTGACATTAAAAAATTTAATGATGGAATTATATTTTGGCCGATATTTAATTTCAAAGGATATCGCCTCCTAACTATAATTATATTAGTTTTATATTTTTATTGTCAATTTGTTTATTAAATTAATATAAATAATTTATAGTAGCAAATAAAAATTATAATTAAATCTTTAACAAAAAAAATCAATCTTAATGATTGATTATTCTATATAAAGTCGAAATAATCGACATATTTTTTCTGGTGCCGGATGACTGAATTGAACAGTCCTCTGATCCTTACCATGGATCCGTTCTACCACTATACTAAACCGGCAGGTGGTGTGATAATTATATCACACATACACTTTTTAATAAAGTTTTTTTCTTTCAATTTCATTCATTATTATTAGTGAAACTATTCCAAAGGCGCTTAATAATAAACCAATTTTTTTACCGGGAGCTTGATATTCAATCGTAATATCATGCATACCTTTGTTTATAGGGAATCCAATAAATGAGGTATTTATCTTTTCATAATCTACTTCTTTGTTATCAACTTTTATAATAAATCCCTTATCATAAGGAATATTTAAAGAAAAATATCCATCTTTGGTAACATTAATATTACCACTGATAATATCACCTTTTGTTGCTTCTTTATTTACTTCAAAAACATCAATATCATTAGTTATATTTTCCAAATAAGCAGGATTTAATAAATAAGAATCATTAAAAGAAATTTTATATGTTCCTGGACTAAACTTAACTATTAAATTCTTTTTATCAGAAGAAATAGTATAATTAAAAGTATAATTAAGATTATGATATTTCCATCCTTCTTTAGTCAGTTTGTTTAAATTATCATTAATATAAATTAATAAATCTTTATCATCAGATTCTAATATATTTATACTAATAAATAATATACTATTTTGTTGTTCTTGGGTTAAAGGTATTTCTATACTTGTTTCTTTCTCTATTTCTAATAAGTAATAATTATCTTTTTCTTGAGCATTTAATTCTTGATATTTTAATAAATCAAAATCTATTTTTGTTTTCTTGATATTTGACACGAAATCAGAATTTGTTTCTGAAGAAGAAATAATATTATTAAGCAATACTTCGGTATTATAGGGATATGGAATTTGTTCAAAATCATTGATATTCATAATATTACTTCTAGCATAACCTAATGGTAAAGTATTATTATTGATATAAATATTGCGACCATATTCACTTGCCTTTAATAGTTCATAACCATATAAACTATTATTACTGATTAAATATTTATTATTTGTATATAATAAGAATAATAAATTTTTAGTGCTTGATGTTATTAAATGATTCCGATGAGAAACATTATTATTCATAATATCAAAATAAAATTCACTATATAATTGGTTAGATGTAGATGAATATATAGTGGAATTATAATAGTTTAAATTATAAACTAAGTTATAATCTTGATCACTTATATTTTGATTACTAATACGATAAAAAGAATCATCATTATTAGTTATATAATTAACTAATTCACTAACTTCTTCCTTATTTTGATAATATTTTTCTTTATCTACTAATGTATCGCTTAAACTACCAATTAAACCACTAGCTATTGCTATAATTGCAGTAGGTATAATAAATAATAACTTTTTACTAGTTTTATAATATATAAATATTATTAAAATAGTTAAAAACATATCTATTAAGCATAAATAATATAAATCATTTTTTAATAAACCAATAATAATAATTATCATATATATAGGGATAATAACTTTTATATTTATTTCTTTACTTAAGATGTTTTTTAGTAATTCAGAGATTATTAATATCAATAAAGGCAATAAAGGGATTAATGCTTTGGAATCAATATACATTGTAGCATTTAATAAATAATTAACTAAAGGAAATAATAGTAATAATATAAATATAATTCCTAAAAAACGGTTAGCTTTATCTTTTTTTACTACAAAATTAATTATTGCTAATATAGAGATACTTGTTAAACCAATACCATAAGCGTCGTACATAAAATAATCTAAATTAGGAAAAGGTATTAATAATTCAGAAATAGTAATTGATGTAGTTGTAGCAAGACGATTATTTAATATCACTAGAAAAGTAGGAATTATTAATATTCCTGATATAGCAATACCAATTAAGATAGGAATTAAAAAATTAAGACCATCAATTATAAATTTTTTGAACTTTATTATAGAGTTCTTTTTTAAATAAACATATATACCATATAAAACTAATGTAATAATTCCACAGACACTATAATAGTAACTAGTTAGAATCATTAGTAAAACCGAAATAGTAAGTAAATTACCTCTATCGCTGTTTAATTTTTTATCAACACCATATAGTCCAAGTATCAAAAATGGCATATAGTTAATAAACATTATATGACGATGAGAATGAAATGTTAAACAAGTGGCACAAGTAAAAATAATTGTTGATATTAGACAAATAATTGAGGAATAATTTTTATTTTTCAACCATTTATATAATAAAATATTACTAATTATAACAACTATAATACTTGATACTATAATAAATGTACTCATCTTAATAAATGGTAAGAGATAAGAAATTAAGATAATTGGACTAAGTAAACCATAATAAGATAGATTATAAATATTTTGCCCTCCCCCAATATTTAAGGCAAAGTCGGGAAATAAATCATGATTTTCTAAAAATAATTGGCGAAAATAATCAGGAATTATAGAGTGTTGTGAGATCCAATCAGTTGTTGATCCATATAAATAGGTTCCTTTTGTAATAAATATTGCTATTGCTAAAAATAATAAATTAATTATTAATAAATTAATTTTATCTTGTTTGGTTAATTTTTGCATTATACCACCATTTCTTTAATAAATCATAATAATATTTTAACATAGATATGTTAATTGTACTAGTTTTTCGCCTAGTTATTTAATTAATTTTTGCATTTAATAATATGGGTGACTTATGTGGATTATTTATTAAATTTAAATCCGGTTCTACAAGCATTTTTAGCAACATTATTTACATGGGGAGTAACTGCTTTAGGAGCCGCTATTGTATTTTTCTTTAAAAAGGTCAATAAAACAGTGATGGATGCTATGTTAGGGTTTGCTGCAGGAGTAATGATTGCGGCTTCATTCTTTTCTTTAATTAGTCCAGCTTTAGAGATGGCTGATAATTTAAATTTAAATTCAGCTTTGATTGTGACATTAGGTTTTTTTAGTGGTGGTTTATTATTATTTTTAGGAGACAAGGTATATAATTACTTCGATAATAAAAATGGTGGTAATAACAAAAATGCTAAAATAAAAAGATGTTTATTATTAGTTCTTTCTATAACTTTACATAATATACCGGAAGGATTAGCAGTTGGTGTTGCTTTTGGTAGTGTTATGTATGGAATAGATGGGGCAACTCTAGCAGCAGCATGCGTATTAGCTTTAGGAATTGGTATTCAAAACTTTCCAGAAGGAACGGCTGTTTCGATTCCTTTACGAAGAGAAGGTCTATCAAGAAAAAAAGCTTTTATAATCGGACAATTAAGCGGAATAGTTGAACCAATATCTGGTATTATAGGAGCTATATTAGTACTTAAAGTACGAATCTTATTGCCTTTTTTACTAGCTTTTGCAGCTGGAGCAATGATATATGTAGTTATTGAAGAATTAGTACCGGAAAGTCAAACAAATAAAAGAAAAGATTTAATGGCTTTATTTAGTTTAGTTGGTTTTTGTGTAATGATGATATTAGATGTTGCTCTAGGATAATAAAACATTTAGGTTATTTTCCTAAATGTTTTATTGTTTTTAAAATATTATATAGATAAGATATTTTATTAATAGGTAATAAAAAAGTTCCTAATAATTCTTCAATATAGCCATTGAAATTTTGTTTAAATTTTAATACACCATCGTGATTGACATTTTTTGTAGGATCTTTAATTCCATAAAAGTTATATCTTTTATAATGGTTATCAGCGGCATAAGAAATTATTGCCCATTGAATTCGGTATTGACCAAAATAATTCATATACTTTTCGTATGATCCACTGAATAAATAAACTATTTCATCTTGGTAAAGAATAAACATACCACATGATAAAGGAATTATATTACCTTTTGTTTTTTGAAGATTAATTATTTCTTTAAGATGGTTTTCATTAAGTTTAATTTCTTCTTGATAACTTGATTTTTTCTTATCATTACTAGGCGATGATGATAATTTAGCAATTTTGTCATGTAATGAAGTTATTTCCTTTTCTAAATTTTCAATATATTTTTGACAATCTAATTCACATATTAAAAATTTTACTTTATCTTGAAAGGCTTTATACATATTTTGATAATAACTCAAAGAGCGATCCGGGATTTCATGGCGTTTACATGTTTCACTAGTTATTTTCTTAAATAGTGGTAATTCTTCATATGATAATTCTCTAATAATTAAATTATATTTTGTTAATGTTTTATTAATACAATTTCGAGCATTAGGTTTAAAATTTTTAAATAATTCTTCTTTAGAATGAGAATTTATATCTAAGCAATAAGTCCATTTTACTTGGGTATATTCCCCTATTTCATGATAGCCTAATTTTTTTAAATATTTTTTTATATAAGTGTTATTTATTTTATCAGTTCTATTACCGGCATTATCACGTGATATATTGGGAATGTATGGATCAATATATAAAGAAAAGGCATGCTTATTTTTTAAAAATTTTTTTACTTCGGTGGTCATAAATTTTAAAAGTTCAAAGTTATCATAATCTAATATAAAGCCTTTTAAAGCTTCAAAGTTTTTATATCCTAACGTTTTAGATGTTACTACAAGTAAGGAAGCGGCAATAACTTGGTTGTCTTTTTTTACACCAACAAGATAAGTTTCTTTTCCTTCTATATCATATCTTTTCTTCATATAGATTGATTGAAAAAAGTTTTTGGTAGGATGATTTTCAACAAAGTTAGTAAATTCTTCTTAAGTTAATACTATAAAGTTCATATTAATCACCAATATTAGTATAACCGAAAAGTAAAAAAAAAGAAACTATTTACTTTCCTTAGTTTCAGTAGCTTCTTCTTTATTTAGAACATTTTTTCCTTTGTAGTAACCGCACTTAGTACATGCACGATGAGGTTGGATAGCAGCACCGCATTTAGGACATAAAACTAAAGCTCCAACTTCTTTTTTTAAGTGAGTACGACGCATTCTTTTTTTTGTTTTACTAGTTCTTCTAAATGGAACGGCAAACAATTGAATATCTAATCTTAACACATGTATCACTCCTTCCTCGTATCCAATAATTCTTGTAGTTTAGCAAGTCTTGGATCTATTTTCTTTTCAGAATTATTAACTAGTTCCCAGCCTTCTCCTTTAGTAGGAATATTATCAAATGTTCCTTTGGTTAAACGAATTGGGACCTCTAGTACAATATTTTGCCATAAAACGTTCATAATATCAAGAGTATTTTGACTATTTGTACTTAATTTTTCATCTGATTGGGTATTTTCGACTAATATTTCTTGTAAATTAATAGTAAAAGGATAATCAATGTCTTCTAAAGTGCAAGCATCTATTAAAATCATTACTCCCTCGACCTTAGCATCCATAATAACTTCATCTGTTATACTATAATAAATACGACCTTTTACTTTGACATTATCTAATTTTTTTATAGTTGTGTTCTTTAAATAACTTTCATCAAAAGATACAGTAGTATCAATAATTATACCTTTATCAGTTATTTTATTTAAATCTATAAACATATAATCACCCATAGATAAATTATACGATATTTGAATTATTTTAGCAATATATGGTATGATTAATTGGGTGATGTTATGGACGTTATTGGAATAATATGTGAGTATAATCCCTTTCATTATGGACACTTGTACCATCTAAATAAAATTAGGGAATTACATAATAAGGCACTTATTGTATTAGTTATTAATGGTTATTTTATGCAACGTGGTGAAGTAAGCATATTAAGTAAAGAAGATAAAACTAAAATTGCTTTAAATCATGGAATCGATATTGTTGTAGAACTGCCTACAATATATGGAACGCAATCAGCTGATATATTTGCCAGTAAAGCAGTCGAAATATTAAATATGTTCAAGGTAAATTATATTAACTTTGGTTTAGAAACTAACGATATAAAGAAAATAACTAATATAGTTTTATTACAAAATACAGCAAATTATCAAAAAGATGTAAAAAAATATCTTGACTTAGGTTTGTCTTATCCAACAGCTATGGCTAAAGCTTGTAAAATTAATAACAGTTTTTTTACTCCTAATAATTTACTGGGAATATCTTATATAAAAGCTATCAATATTATTAATAAAGATATTATTCCGGAAAGTATTTTAAGAACTAATAATTATCATGATTTAGATAGTAATGAAAAAATAATTAGTGCAAGTAATATTCGTAATAAAATTAAAAATGGTGTAGATATTAAAAAATATGTTTTAGATGATGTTTATAGTTTAATAAATAAAAAAGATGAAAATAAATTATTTGAATTAATAAAAGTAATTATATTAAGAGATAAATTAGATTCTTATTTAACTGTAGATGAAGGTATTGATTATAGAATTAAAAAATATATTAATAATTGCCAAACTTTAGAGGATCTAATAAACAAAGTAAAAACAAAAAGATATACATATAATAAGCTTCAAAGAATGTTTATTCATATTTTGTTAGGTATTAAAAAAGATACAATACCAAGTAATATCAGTTATATAAAAATATTAGGTTTTAATAAACAAGGGCAAAAATATTTAAAAACATTAAGAAAAGAGTTACCTCTTGATATCGATTATAATAGTGAATGTTTTAAAACAGAGTTATTAGCTGCCTATATATATGAAATAATAAGTAATAAAAAAACAATTAATTTTGAATTAATGAATAAACCATTAATTTATTAATTGTTTTTTATTTTTGACAATTGGGGCAATAGTAAGTACTACGTCCATTAACTTTAATATTAAGTATTTTAGTATGACAATTTAAACAAGGCTCGTTTTCTCTTTTATGAACTTGGAGATATTGTTGAAATCTCCCAGTTACTCCTAAGGAAGATGTGTAACTTTTTATAGTAGTTCCGCCCATCTCTATTGCTTTTTTTATTATATTATTAGCATTATCAATTATTTTTTGACATTCTTCTAAAGTTATAGTTTCTCCTAAACGTAATGGATTGATACGAGAAGCATATAATACTTCATTAGCATAAATATTGCCTAAACCGCTGATAATACTTTGATCTAGTAAAAGAGTTTTAATAGGTATTTTTTTATTATGAATTTTGGCTAATAAATACTCTTTTGTTAATCGTTTATCATTAGGTTCAAATCCTTGTTTTTTAATCTCTTCAGTATCATAAATTTTATCTTTATCAATTAATATCATTCTACCAAATTTACGAGTATCATGATAACGTAAATCAGTATTATCGGTAAAAGTAAAAATAACATGTTCATGTTTTTCGATAGGTTGATTTATATTTTTAATAAAATATTTTCCTTCCATACGTAAGTGACTTAAAAGAGCATAATCATCCAATATAAATAATAACCATTTACCTACTCTATTTATATCATTAATCTTTTGATTTTTAATTTTACTTATAAATTCATCTTGGTTATTTTCAATTATTTTAGGATATAATATTTTTACATCTTTAATAACTTTATTTAATATTTTATTTTTCAAAGTGTTTCTAACTGTTTCTACTTCTGCTATTTCTGGCATATTAACTCTCCTTAATTCTATAGGGTTTTACATATATATTAATATACTTAATTTTTTCATTATTTTTGGTAATTTCTTTTTTTAATGTTTCAACTAAATTATTAGAATTAACAATAGTTTGATTACCGTCGATAAAAATAGTTAATTCACATTTATAATATGATCCAAATTTAATTAATCTTAAGTTATGATATTTAATTATTTGTTTTTGCTCATTAATAATTTTTTTAATTTGTTCTATTACTTCAGGATTAGATTCTTTTTCATCTAATATACTGCTTATATTTTCTTTTAATATTTTAAGACCAGTAGAAATAATTAAGACGGCTATAATTATGGTAGCAATTTTATCAGCATATGGATATATTTGCGAAATAAAGTAGGATATTAAGACAACAATGCTACTATAAACATCAGCTAATGATTCTTCTCCTGATGCAGTTAAAATAGAGCTATTTAAAAATTCGCCTTTTTTACTTATATATTTGGCAATTAAATATTTTGTCAATATGGTTATAATAGTTATAATCATAACTATAGTTTTAGGGGCATTATTTTCTTTAGTAAAACTTTCTATTATTAATGTTCCTCCTAGAAAGATGATAACTATCCCAATTAAAATACATAATAGATATTCAATTTTACCGTGTCCATAGGGATGCTTTTTATCGGCTTTTCTAGTAGCAGCTTTTAAACCTATAATGCTAATTACATCGGTGGTAAGATCGCTTAAAGAATGAAATCCGTCGGCAATTAAGGCGCTTGATGAACCAACAAAGCCAAATATAATTTTTAATATTACTAATATAGTGTTAACTATTAAACTTTTAATTAATACATAAATAGCCATAATTGTACCTCATTTATTTAGCATCATACCAGTTGGTACCATAATCGGAGCTAATAATAATTGGAACAGATAATTTTATAACATTTTCCATCTTGTCTTTAACTATGTTTAAAACTTTTTCTTTTTCTTCATTTAAGCAATCAAATACTAATTCATCATGAACTTGAAGAAGCATTTTACTTTTAATATTTTCCTTTTTAAATTCTAGGTATATTAAGACCATGGCTTTTTTAATAATATCAGCAGCCGTTCCTTGAATAGGCGTATTAAGAGCAATTCTCTCACCTGCAGATCTTATCATATAATTCTTATTATTTAATTCTTCAATTATGCGTTTACGGTTATATAAAGTTTTAACATAGCCATATTCATAAGCTTCTTTGATTATATTGTCCATATAATTTTTAACCCCAGGGTATAACTCATAATATTTATTAATAAAAGCGGCAGCTTCTTTAGTACTTATGCCTAAGTCGGTACCTAAACCATATCCACTTATGCCATATACAATACCAAATATGACAGCTTTAGCGGTACTACGTTCTTCTTTAGTTACATCTTTAAAATCTTTACCATATATATCAGCGGCTACTTTACGATGAATATCTTGATTATTAATAAAAGCGGTAATTAATTCTTTAGAATTAGAAATATGAGCAAGGATTCTTAATTCAATTTGAGAATAATCACATGATAAAAAGATATCTTTTTCAGGGACAAAGGCTTTTCTTATTTGTTTAGCTAATTCATCATGAGCAGGAATATTTTGTAAATTTGGTTCAACACTACTTAAACGTCCAGTTCTAGTTAGAGTTTGTTTGTAAATAGTATGTATCTTACCGTCTTCTTTAATAGTATTTATAAGGCCTTCTAAATAAGTGGAATAGATTTTAGTTAAATTACGATAAGTTAATATTTTATTTATTATTGGGTGAATTTTACTTAGTTTTTGTAAAACATTAACATCAGTTTTATAGTTGTCTTTACTACTTTTTTTACTATATGGTAAATTTAATTTTTCAAATAATATAGTACCTAATTGTTTAGGAGATGAAATGTTAAATTCTTCACCGGCTAATAAATATATTTCTTGTTTAGTAGATTCTATTTGATTACTGATAGATACTTTCATTTCTTCTAAAACTTTTCTTTCTACTTTTATTCCAGTATATTCCATATCAGCTAAGACTTCTACCAAAGGCATTTCAATATCATAAAATAATTCTTCCATGTCTTCTAATTTTATATTTTTTAAATGATTGTCTTTTTCTTCATATATAAAACGACATTTCATTATAGTGTATTTAGGATTTACTTCTTTTTTATATATTTCTGATAAAAAAGGTATTTCTAAATTTTTAGCATTCATAAGATAGGCAATATCTTCATTTTTAGTATTGTAATTTAAAAGATAGGATGAAATTAACAGGTCAAATACACAATTTTGAAAATCTATACCTAGTTTTCTTAATAAAATTAAATTCTTTTTTAAATCATAAGTATAAGATGGTAAATGCTTAATCTTATTAATTACTTCTTTTAAAATTTCAGGAGCAATAAGATAATTATGGTCTTTATCACAGATAGCAACATTAATTATATGACCATTATGATAATTTTCTTCGCTACATTCTATATAAATACTATAATTATTATTAATGATTAAGTTATTAACATTAGTTAAATAAGTATAATTAAGATTTAATTCTTTTTTTGGTTGATGAGAAAAGTTTTTAATTAAAGAATAGAATTCCAATTCTCGATATATTTCATATAAAGCTTCTTCATCTGGCCCTAAATATTTTATATTATCAAAATTAGTATCAATAGGAACATCACAGTATATTGTAGCTAACTTTTTACTTAAAAAAGCACTTTCTTTATCATTTAGAAGTTTTTCTTTTACTTTGCCTTTTATTTTTTCAATATTGTCGTAAATATTTTCGATTGTTTGATACTCTTTTAATAAAGTTATTGCGGTTTTATCACCTATACCTTTTACCCCAGGAATATTATCTGAAGGATCTCCAGCTAAAGCTTTATAATCAATCATGTTAATTGGAGGAAAACCATAATCTTTTTTGAAAGTCTCTTCATCATAATATATGTAATCTTTTTGCTTTAATAGTTTGACATTTACTTCTTCATTTATTAATTGTAATAAATCTTTATCAGAAGAGATAATAGTAGCATCAAACTCGGGATCTTCAAGTGCTTTTTTGGCAAAAGTTCCAATTATATCATCAGCTTCATATGGTTCTTGTTCATAATATTTAATTCCCATTTTAGTTAATATTTCATGAGCTAGGGGCATTTGTTTTTTTAAATCATCAGGTGTTTCTTGTCTTCCTTCTTTATATGTAGGATTTTCTTTTTTTCTAAAATTTACACCTATATCAAAAGCTACCATCATATAAATGGGTTTTTCTTCTGCTATTATTTTATTAATCATGTTTACAAAACCATATAAAGCATTTGTAGGAAAATTTTTAGAATTTTTCATTAAATTTCCAGTATAAGCAGTCGCATAATAACTACGAAACAATAGGTTGTTTCCGTCTACTAGTATTAATCTTTTCATATTAACCTCCAATAAAAAAAGGGTTTAAATAACTTTTATTAAACCCTTTTCTACTTCTTCTAATGCTCTACCAATATTTTTTTTACTAACGTATTCGCTTTCTTTCATTTGGTAGTGATTGTTTTCAGACATTTGTTTACTTCTACGTGCAGCAATATGCACTAATTTATACTTTGAGTCAACAATGTTAAGCAATTTATCTATAGATGGGTATAACATTTTATCACGTCCTTACATTTATATTTTACTAAATGATAGACAATTTATATAGAATAAGCAGTGTTTTTTACATTATTTTTACAACTAATTTACAACTTCAGTTTTAATTTCGTCGTTTTTTTCATCGTAAGCAATAGCTATTTTTACATTATTTAATGTTTCATTTTCATCTCTAACATCAACATAATTGCCATTTTCATCACTACCAATATAATTTTTTTCTATTAACTCATTTACTGTTACAATTAGCTCTTTTTCTTCTTTTAAAGTTTCTAAGTTATCACTACCATATTGTTTAGCACATTCTAAGATAGAAACTATATTTTCATGATATAATTCTTCAGTATTATCAACAAAAGCATAGGAAGCACTTTTAAGGCTTATTAAGGCTACAACTCCTAATCCTATTATCAAAGCTAATAATTCTATTAACGTATAACCATTTTTTTTCATTTTATCACCATAATAATTTTATCATATTTTATTAATAAGTTCCAGTTCTTTATTTAATATTTAAAAAATCTCCATAATGGAGATTTAGAAACGACAGCAATTTCTATCGCAAACATTAGTTACTTCATTTTCTTCAGTGTAAGTATAGCATGGTGTATAAGTGTGACGGTAAATATGATGATTAATTATTCTAGTATTTATTGGTATGATATGTGATTGCCCGTTTTTGTTAGACCTTATTAAATGTAACTTTAACATTTATAGTTTTATCTTCATATATGTCTATTCTATCTATTAAATTTGCTATTAACTCTCTATTAAGTCCATCCATAGATAAAAATTTATTAATGTATTCTTTTATCTTTTTATTGTTGATATTATTATTTTCTTGATTACTTTTGATATTATTTAGCTCTATTAATTTTTCAGTCTTTAATTTTAATTCATTATTTAGTCTAATACTTAGTCTATCAAATTGTTCTAATGGTATCTTTTTATTAAGTTTATCTAAATATATATTATCTAGATTATCATTTATCCTTTTTATTTCTGATTCTAATGTATTAATTTTTTTTATTACACTTGTTTTGTCCTTTTTATTTATGTTTTTTAAAGTCTCTTCTTTTATAAACTTTTTATCAATATAATTTAAGCATAGTTCTTTTAATGAACTTATAATTATCTTTTCTAATGTATCATAATTATTGGAGTGTGTTGTACATAATTTTTTTTTCATATAGCTTCTATAATAATTACAAATGGTATAGCATCTATTATCTTTTTTTCTTCTAGGTGTTACTGATATTCTATGACCACAGTCTCCACAATATAGAAGTCCATCAAGTAAATGAATTTCTTTTTTTTCACATCTACCTACATTTTTAGGAAGTCTTTTTTGTACTTCATTAAATATATCTTTATCAATTATTGCTTCATGCGTATTTTTTACAACTATATAATCATTAGGATTATTTTTTACAATCTTTTTAATTTTATAATTTATCTTACTTCTTTTATTTTGAACTAAATCTCCGGTATAGTTTTTATTAGTTAAAATGTCTTGAATTGTTTTAGCATGCCACTGTCCATAATTTAAATTGTAGTGACTTTTCCATTCAAAATTATAATACTGTGCTGGAGTTTTAACATTTTCTTCAGTTAATTTCTTAGCTATTTTAAAATAAGATAAACCTTCTAAACTCATACTAAATATTTTTTTGACAATGCTTGCTTGTTCCTCATTAATAACTAAATGATTTTTATTATTTGGATCAATATCATAGCCAAAAGGAGTTCTTCCTCCAACCCATTTTCCTTCCTTTTGTTTGGCTTTTAAACTTGACTTAATTTTTTTAGAGATATCTTTGGCATACATATCATTCATTATGGCTTTAAATGGTGCAATATCATTATTAGAATTATCTAAATACGTGTCTATATTATCCGTTACCGCTACATATCTAACCCCTTTGGAGGGAAAATACTTTTCTACAAGTTCTCCTGTACCAATATAATCTCTACCTAATCTAGACATATCTTTTGTAATAACCATATTTATTTTTTTAGATTCAATATCACTAATAAGTCTTTTGAAGGCTGGTCTATCAAAATTTGTTCCACTAAATCCATCATCAATATAAATATCATATACTCTTAAATTATTTTCTTTAGTATATTGGAGTAATAAACTTTTTTGGTTAGTTATACTTTCACTTTCATGTTTATCTCCGTCTTCTCTTGATAACCTTATATATAAACCTATATTATAAATTTCATTTACACTCTTAAGTAGCATCAATGCTATCTCCTTTATCCTTAAGAGATATATAAGTAATTGGTGATGTTAGCTCGTCTTTTTGCTTCTTGCAAGTCATCTTTATATATTTATTTAATTCTTTATATAATACATTTGTAATAATTTCATTAATGTTTTTATTGTTTTCATAAATAAAATTTATTTTGTATTTAGCCATAGAGTTTAATACCTCCATTAAAACTTATGGCAATAAATACTATTTTAGTAATAATATTTGGTATGAATAAATCACATCTAACAATATTACTTATGACATGGTCCGCCATTTTTAACATTTCAAGATAGCCTATTTCAAATAACTCTATCATCATTTTTTGATATAGATAGACTTCTTATATAAATTACCCATTAACTTAATTTGATTAAATAATTCTTCCGGTGTTATTAAAATCAAATTTTTTCATTACACATCATCTCCTATTGCATGATGCATTATTGCTTACTTATTTTAATATGTTAAATCATTTTTTGAATTAATTTTTATCTAATCATCCTAAAATTATTAATATTTTAAGTAATTTTTAAAAGCATGATAAAAAATGTGTATCAATAGTATTTTTATCCTTACTTTATAAGGAAAATTGATACACGTGGATGATTTTGCGCATGCAAAATTCATTCTTTTTTATAGAATAATTATAGGATAAGCTCAATAAATATAAGGGTTAGTTTATAAAAAGCATTCTAAATTCTTAATTTTAATAAAATAGTAAAATATTTAAATTATATGTAAAAATGGAAAATAAATACTTTCTGTTAATAAAACTCAAATATGATGTATTTTCTTAAATAATTTCTTTGTATATTCGCAATTATTTTTATCAATGTCATATATTGAGCTATTTAAATTATATGATCCAGTAGCACAACCTCCACCACAAGAAATTACGCTTTCACAATTAAGACATTTAGGATTCTCAAATCTAGAACGATTCCTCCAACAATCCCAATTAGGATTAGAAAGATATCCGCTATCTAGTGATCCCATTGCGTTTTCTTTTACTTTTTCTAGTGCTTGGCAAGCAAAAATTCTACCATCTGGAAATACCGTAATTTTTCTTGAACTACCACAGGAGTTTTTAGAAATGCTTTTATCTAAGCCTATCAACTTATTATAAAGTTCAACAAATGCATAATCTGTTGCAATATTTCCAAAATCTTGATATGCCTTTAACATTTCACTAGCCAATTTTTCTGTATATTCTTCGCTTGTTGCAAAGGAATTAGTTATTAAAACATTTACGGCATAATCATCAATTTTTAATTCATTCACTATTGAGTGTACCCGTTCAGAAAAACAATTTATATTATCATCCGTAGCAGTTATCATTGGTAAAACTTTTACCCCATTATTTAATAATCTTTTTATATTATTTATGACTATATTATATGTTGGTTTACCATCATATGTTTTACGATGTAAGTCATGAATATGTTGATCACCATCAAGTGAAATTTGCACTTCAACATTATTATTTTTAAATAATTGTATATCTGTATCATCCAATAATACAGCATTGGTGTTTATTACTAAATTAGTATCATTACCAAATAACTCACGAGCATAAGGAATAGATAAATATAACATCTCTTTATTTAATAATGGCTCTCCTCCATAAAAGGTGATTTGTTGCCAATAACTTTCATCTTTAGCATTATGCTCTACAATTTTTTTAAAATCGTCTAATGATTTTTTTGCTATTTCAAAACTCATCATTTGTCTATGTTTTAAAGAATTAGACGCACTACTTCTATAAAAGCAGTAATCGCAATCTAAATTACAAGCAGTTGAACATATTAAATATAATGATTGAAATTGATGATCTCTAGTAATTTCTTTAAGATGTATTAATAATTCTTTTTCTTTCTGACAAGTAGTTACTATTCCCATAGATAGCAGTTCTCTAGGAATTTCAGCATTTGTTGGTATTTTTTGATTTTTATATTTATTAATAAAAGCAAGATTTTCATTGGATAACTCAATAAATTCTTTATTATATGCATCCCATACTTTGTTACCATGAACATGAATAAAAGTTGATATTTTCATATATTATCCTTTATAGGAACAATCTTTATTTTTATCATCAATAGCATATTTTGGGAATTTACCAAGATTATAAACATTTTGGCATTCAGGATCTGGTGCATAAAAATCACCATCATATTTCATCATAGAATGTAATCTACAACCACCACGGCACACGCTTCTAGCCAAACAGTTACCACAAACACCTTTTAACTTATCATAATCAAATTCTTTAAATTTTTTTAATTTTTCATTGGTCATCCATATTTTTGAAATAGGCGTTTTTTTAGCATCATCAAAAATAAACATTTCATTATCTGATCCAACATGACATAGAGCGACCTTACCAGAATAACCTATACCAAGCATTCCTTTTCCCCATGGACATAAACTATGCTGATAAATATCTACTGGAATAATCGCTGTATTAAGTTCAATAGATAAATTTTTGTCTTTTTTATGTTTCCTTAAAAAATCATAGTAAAAATCATTCATTAATTTATCTATTTTTTCATAATTTATGGATTCCGTTTCATTTGCTTCTACACCTTTGCCATATTCAATAATATTAGGTAATAATCTAAATCCTAAACCTAATTTTTCATGAATAGTAGTTGCAAGTTCAGGTATTTCATCATAATTATTTTTACTTAATACTGTAATAATTCTTAATGGAATTCCGTATTTTCTTATAATATTTATTGCTTTAAAAGTTCTATCAAACGATCCATTTCCCCTAGTTAAATCATTTGTTTCTTTTCTGATGCCATCTAAACTTATTGACATAGATAAATGTTCTTTTAGTTTCGATAAATACTTTATTTGTTCTTCAGTTATTATTGTCCCGTTTGTTTCAATACTAACCTCTAATCCTAATCCTATTGTTCTTTCAATAATTTCAAGAACATCTTTTCTGCAAAATATTTCACCACCAGTCATATTTACTTTTTTTAATCCGACTGTTTTTGCATCTTTAAAAATATCTATCCATTCATCAGCAGTTAATTCAAATTTAGAGCATAAATTATCTTTATTTTCATTCCTGCCACAGTAAATACATTTTAAATTACATCTGTTTGTAAGTAATACTGCTAAAACTTCTAATTTATCTTCCATACAACCTCCAATAAATAATAGAGGGAATACTCCCTCTAAGAGTTATAACTATCCTCTTCTGCAGTTATAACAAACTTGTCCTTTAGACATCTTTTCAACTTTTTTTAAGAATTCTTCCTTTTTCATTCTTTTTCACCTCCTTTAACATATAAACCATCTATTAATCCAACAACTAATTTAGCTGTTAAATTACCATAATCATACCCACTAACTTCCATTATTTCATAATATGGACCATCAGGAGTTAATCCTAATTGTTTCTCGGTGCTTTCGCAATATAAAGCAACATTATTAACTATTTCAATAACATCTGCATCAGTTAAATTATTTTCTCCTGTGTGGTAGTAATTAGAATAACCGAGTGCATTTTTAACATGTACACAATCATGTATTTTTTGAATATAGTTAATAGAATTTATACTATCTATATGACTAACATAATTCAAAATTGTTGATGGAGAGTATTCCACTGATGTATATTGAGATCTTCTACAATCAAAACAATCTGCATCAATTGAAACAAATATATTATCATAATCAATGCTATTTAAAGTCTTAAATAGTTCGTCTTTATCTATTAAATGGACTCTTTCTCTTAATTCTTCATTTGTATCATTTAAACATTTTTTTCTTTTTTTCTTAGGAACACCAATTACTATATAATGTTTTATATAGCCCTCCTTCATTAATCTTGAAAAACTATTTCCTTTCCATAGAAAATCGTTATAATCATAAGTATCGCTATGCATATCAAAACATACTATTGCTAAATTCTTTTTATCTTTATTTAATGTTTTTATTATATAGTAGGCATTTAAATCACTTGGCGATATGATGACATCTGATTTTTCTAAATCTCCGTCTACTATAAATTCATCGCCAAATACACTATTTAATTCATCTCTTAATAGTATTGGTTCTTTACTTAAAACATCACTATACTCATCAAATATTTGACAAACATATCTTACTATTTCATCTTCTGAATTTTGAGTTTCTAAAAAACTAACAATTCTACAAAGATTATTATAGTCAACCTTTATTACATTCTTTTCATCTTCGCTACTTATCCAATTAATCATAAATTATCTTCCTCTCCCACTGTTTAGGGTTTTATAATGTTCTACAATTTCTCTATTATAATAGGATATTTCACCAGTTGGTAAAATTAATGTTCTTTCTATACCTAAATTATCTACAAATTCAGTATTATGAGATACAACTACCATTGTCCCTGCATAATTTTTAAATACCTCAGCAATAAGACTTTGTGTGTCAGGGTCAAGATGATTTGTAGGTTCATCTAAAAGTAATAAATTAGCACCACTTATAGACAACTTTGCTAATGCAACTCTGCTTTTTTCTCCAGGCGATAAAACACCAACATTTTTATATACGTCATCGCCAAAAAATAAGAATCTTGCTAAAATACTTCGTATCTGCCTTTCATTATAATTTGAATTTCTTAGATTTTCTAGAATAGTTTTTGCACTATCTAATAATTCAAGTTCTTGAGCATAGTATCCTAAATCTGTTTTATTTCCTAATTGAATATTTCCGTAATCAGGCTTTAACACACCCGCAATAAGTTTTAATAAAGTTGATTTTCCCACACCATTTTCTCCAACAACTAAAAATTTTTCCCCTTTTTCTAATCTAAAACTTAAATTGTGTATTACGTCATTTTCACTTTCTTTATCATATTTAAAACATAAATTTTTAACTTCAAGTGGTATAGTGTTACTTTCTCTATTAACTTCTATACTAAAATCAACTTTTTTATTTGGATTTATTACTTCAATTTTATTTTCTAACAACTTTGCTAGTTTTTTCTCTCTATCCTGTGCCATTCTCTTCCTTTTGCCTGATGAAGTGGCATATTTATTAATAATGTCTCTTAATTTATTTTCCTCTTGTTGTTGTATTTCTGCTTGTCTTAACATGTTCTTTTCTCTTTCGGTTTGAACTTTTAAAAATTTAGAATAATTTCCATCATAGAAATTAAAGGACTTAGTTCTTTTATCTATAAATAAAGTTTTTGTAGTAACCTGATCTAGGAACTCTACATCGTGAGAAATAACTAAAACAGTTCCTTTATAATCTTTTAAATAGTTTATAATATAATTTTTACTATCCTCATCCAAATGGTTAGTTGGTTCATCTAGGAGTATAATTTCAGGGTTAGAATATAACAATCTGGCGAAAGCAACTTTAGATTTTTGACCTCCTGATAACTTTTTCAATTCTTTTAAGAGCATATCATCATTTATTTTTACACCATGAATAATTTTAAATAAGGTGTTTTCTGCATTATAACTATCCCAATAATCTAGTTGCTTTTGAGTTTTTTCTATTTTAAGAAAAAGTTCTGATTGATTACAATTAGGATTAGCAAGAGCATCATAATATGATTGCAATTCCTTATTTAATCTTTCAATAGGACGACCTTGCATTAAATATTCTAATACTGTAATATCCATACTATCTACATCATCACTTAATACCTGTGGAAGCCAATCAATTCTATAACCATTTTTTGTTATTATTTTTCCTGAATCAGGATATTCTAAACCCAATATTAACTTAAATAAAGTTGTTTTACCAGCACCATTAACTCCAACTATGCCAATTTTCTCATTTTCAGGCAAATTAAGATTTACATTTTCAAAGATTGTTTGCATTCCAAATGACATTGTAAGATTTTTAAATTGCATATATACACCTCCTTTAATTTTAATTATTTCTTTATTCTTTTACCATTAGATCAAAAAATTGCTTTATATATAGTATTTTCCGTTTCAAATTCTTTTCTTATTACAAAGCCACATCTTTTATAACAATTTATAGTACTATAATTATTCTTAAAAGGATATATAACTAATATTTTTGAATTTTTTAAATAAATAATTACTATTTAAATCTATACTAAATACTAGTTTTTCCTATACCTTTATTATGTAAGTTTAAATTTCCAATAATTATATCAATTTCATAACTATTTACTATATTTAAATCATATAGTTTTTTATTATCTTCATTTATTAATTGATATTTGATTATATCCCTACTGGCTTATTTTCTTATTCAAAATAAATAGATGAACTTTTGTATTTAATTAAGTTCTAGGTAAATATTTATTTTTATTTTTTCAAGTGTTAATTTTCTGTGCTCAATTTATCCTTTTTTTAATAATAAAATACCAAAAAAGGAGGACTTTAAAATAAGGTCCTCCTCCTCCAATAAATAAACCCAAATTAACAAATTTCAGTGTTTATTTTAATCGCTATTTATAATAAAGTCAATAGATTCTACAATTTTTCTTATACTTATTTTATCTCATTTTATTTGGTCTATCATAAATTATCACTCTTGTGGCATTTCATGCACAATTTCTCTATGACAGCATCTTTCTTGAGGACATTCATATATTGGAGGACATACCATGCCTGGCATTGGGCAATTCATATTAGGCATTTGATAATTCATATTAGGCATATTTTGAGGTATGTCGAAATGTTCGAATTTATCTTTTTTATCTTTTGCTGGTGTCATAGCAGAATTATTCATATCATAACAACGTTCATCTCTAAACATAATAACACAACCCTTTCTACTCTATAGTATGATGAGCTGGTTATTTAAGATAGGACAATAGTCTATTTAGAAAGGTAATTTCATATTTCCGTTTGTAAATTGTTTCATCATTTTTTTCATTTCTTCAAATTGTTTTAATAAGCGATTAATTTCTTCAACACTACGCCCACATCCTTTACTTATTCTTATTTTACGACTAGCTTTTAATATTTCAGGATGAGATCTTTCTTCTAATGTCATTGATAATATAATAGCTTCGATATGTTTTATTTGTTTGTGATCGATATTAATATTATTAAGGCCTAGATTTCTAGCTTGAGGTAACATTTTAATTATTTTTTCTAATGGGCCTAATTTTTGAATTTGTTTTAAACTAGTTAGAAAATCATTTAAGTCATAATCCCCTTTTTTCATTTTTTTAGCAGTTTCTAAAGCTTCTTTTTCGTCGATTATGTCTTCTACTTTTTCGGCAATTGATAGAATATCACCCATGTCTAAAATACGATTAGCCATTCGATCAGGATGGAATTCACTTAATCCGTCCAATTTTTCTGAATCACCGACAAATTTAATTGGAACATTAGTTAAATGTCTAACTGATAAAGCTACCCCACCTTTAGTATTACCATCTAATTTTGTTAAAATTACACCTGTTAAATTTAATTTATCATTAAAACCTTTTATAACATTGATTGCATCTTGTCCCATCATAGCATCAATGACTAATAAAGTTTCATGAGGATGGAGTATATCTGAAATATTTTTTAATTCATCCATTAGTGAATCATCAATATGTAAACGGCCGGCGGTATCAATAATTATATAATCATTATTATTATTTTTAGCATATTCTAAAGCTTGTTTTACTGTTTCCGTTACAGGATTAGTACCATTTTCATAAACAGGAATATTTAAGCTTTTACCAATTGTTTGTAATTGTTCTATGGCAGCAGGGCGATAGATATCACAAGCTACTAATAATGGTTTTTTAGCATGTTTTTTTCTTAAATAATTGGCTAATTTACCAGCTGTTGTAGTTTTTCCACTTCCTTGTAGACCAACTAACATCAAGATAGTTGGATTTTTATCAGTTACCAAAGGACTAGCTTCTTCGCCTAATAGTTCTATTAATTCATCTTTAACTATTTTTATAAATAACTCATCTGGTTTTAAAGAATTTTCAACATGCATTCCTAAAGCTTTTTCTTTAACATTATTAATAAATTCTTTTACTACTTGGTAGTTAACATCGGCTTCTAGTAAAGCCATACGGATTTCACGCATTGCCTCACTAATATTTTCTTCAGTAATTTTTCCCATACCACGAATATTTTTAATAGCATTAGTTAATCTATCTCCCATGTATTCAAACATATTTAATCACCTTTTATTATTATAACAAAAAAAGTAGGTATTTCCTACTTATATTTTTCTAGTTAATTTTATACCTTGTAGTTATACAATAGATGTGAAACATTTCTATATATAAAAAAGGACTTAAGCCTTATAATTGAGTTATTAAACAA
>CALWAM010000007.1 GCA_944373135.1 uncultured Bacilli bacterium
AGTCGGATTCCCTGCTAAAGGCGTTTGGTGGTATTCTAGATTCTAAAAAAATTCTCATAATAGAGAATTTTTTTAACATTAATGATATAATACTCAAGAAGGTGTAATTATGACATATACAACTAGCATTAAGGAAGAAATAAGCAAGCAAAATTCCGATGCAATATCAGCACGTACTGAATTATCTGCATTTATCCGTTTTGATGGCAAAATAAAAAAAGATAAAATAACCTTAACAATTGAAAATGCTTCCGTTGCCCGCCGAATATATACTTTAATAAAAACTATATTTGGTATAAAACCTAGAATAATTGTTAGGAATCAAAGAAGATTACGAATTAAACAAATATATATTTTAGAAATTAATGACAAAATTTCCTCTATATTAGAAGATTTAAATATTATAGAGAATAATAAATTAATTTTGCCCAATAATTATTTTCTAGATACTAAAGAAGATAAAATTTCTTATTTAAAAGGCGTATTTCTATCTTGTGGAAGTATATCAAATCCTCAAACTTCTGGTTATCACTTAGAATTCACATTAACATTGCAAAAAGAAGCAAAATATATTGCTGATTTATTAAAACAGTTTAATATTTCTTCTAAAATAATCAAAAGAACGAATCATTATATGCTTTATGTTAAAAGTGCTGAAATGATAAGCGATGTTTTACGTATGTTAAATGCTACCAATTCTTTATTCTTTTTTGAAGATATTCGTATATATCGTGACCATAAAAACATGGTAAATCGCCTTAACAACTGTGAAATCGCCAATCAAGAAAAAATAATTCAAACCGGCTTAAAACAACTAACCGAAATAGAATATTTAAAAAAACACGATTTAACAAATCTATTAGATGAAAAAATCCAAGAGGTTATTAAATTCCGCGAAAAGTATCCTGAAAGTTCATATCAAGAACTAGCTGAGATAATTTCTAAGGAAACTGGCAAAACTATCGGTAAATCGGGAATAAATCATTATTTTCGCAAAATAAAAGAATTAGTAGAAAAACATAAAAATAGTCATCAAACTATTTTATCGACTAATCCATATTCTAAAGACTCTGTTGCTGATAAATAATTATCGCGTTCAGTGTCTTTTTCTATTTTGCTTAATTTTTTCCCGGTCTTATTAGCTAGAATTTTGTTTAATTTGTTTTTTAATAGTAATATTCTATTAGCTACTATACTTATTTCGGTCGCTTGCCCTTGTACTCCACCTAACGGTTGATGAATCATCATTTCGGCATTTTCTAAAATATATCGATACCCTTTTTCTCCGCTACAAGCAATTATAGCGGCCATACTTGCTGCCATTCCCAAAACAATTGTCTTCACTCTACTTTTAACATAATTCATTGTATCATATATTGCCATTCCTGCCGTTATACTGCCTCCTGGACTATTAATATAGAGATTAATATCTTCATGAGATAAGGAATCTAAAAACAACAATTCACTAACTATAGTATTAGCAGTATCATCTGTTATCTCTCCTGATAAAAAAATTATTCTATCTTTTAATAATCTAGAATATAAATCATATGCATACTCTCTACTACTAGTTTTTTCTATTACTGTTGGAATAATATTCATTTTGTTCACCTAATATTATAATAAGTAAATGCTTTGTAATTTATTCAAAAAAAAATGACAAATAATGAATTGTTTGATAAAATACTTATAGAATAAAAGGAGGTAACTAATGTATACTTATGAAATAAAATTGCCTAATAATAAAGTTATTACCGTTAATCAAAATACTACCTTCTATGATATATTAAAGACTTATTCTGATTTAAGTTCTAATTATTTTGGTGTAAAATTTAATAATGAATTAGTACCTATAAATAGTAAAGTATATCAAAGTGGGACTATAACGTTTGTTGATACTAATGATTTATTAGGCTATAAAATGTACCAATCTGGCCTAAAGTTTATTTTAGAAGTAGCCTTAAAAAAAATGGATAAAAATGCGGAAGTTATTTTTAATCATTCAATAGAAAAAGGAATTCATTGTAATATAATAACCTCAAATCCATTTACCATCGAAGATACTCATAAATTAAAAATTTTAATGCAAGAAATAATTGCTCAAGATTTGCCCTTTAAACGAATTTTAGCTGATAAAAAGAACACCTATGATTATTTCAAAAGTAAAAAAGCTTTCGAAAAGGCCTATAACATTAATAATATAACTGGTAGTATAGTAGCTTTATATAAATTAGATGATAAAATAAATTATTTTTATACTGAGTTACCACCTAGTACCAAATATTTACAAAGATTTGATTTGGTCTATATTAATATTAACGAATTGGCTCTATTATTTCCAACTCCAAGAACTCATAATGAATTACCTGAATATAGACACTACGAGAAAGTAATTAATAATTATCGCGAGACAAAAGAGTGGCTCAAAGCACTTGATATATCATACGTAAGTGATATAAATAAAATAGTCGCCGCAGGTAAAGTACAACCGTTTATTCGAATATGTGAAATTAAATATGCCAATGATTTAAAAAAAACTGCTCAAGAAATAATTAATAATAAAGCTAAATTTGTAATGATAGCTGGGCCATCGAGCAGTGGTAAAACTACCACATCTAAAAGACTTGCGTTTGAATTAAGAGCTCTAGGCTTAAATTCAATTACTCTAAGTGTTGATGATTATTTTAAAGACCGTCTAGAAACACCTAAAGATGAAAATGGCCAATATGATTATGAAAGTTTATCCGCGATAGATATCAAATTATTAAATGAAGATTTGCTTAAATTATTAAATAATGAAGCTATTCTTCCGCCTAAGTATAATTTTGTTACTGGAAAAAAAGAATTTGATAATCATGAATTAAGACTTACGGAAAATGGCATAATAATATTAGAAGGATTACATTGCTTAAATGATGATCTTTTGCCTGCAATTGATAGTAGACTAAAATACAAAATATATTTAAGCCCTTTTTATTCCGTTAATATTGATAAACACAATTATGTATCATCTGTCGATTTAAGACTTATAAGAAGAATTGTAAGAGACCAAAGAACCAGAGGATATGACATATCTGAAACTATTAATAATTGGCAGAGCGTACGCCGTGGTGAAGAAAAGTATATTTTTCCTTACATCAATCAAGCCAATACAATTATTAATACAAGCCTCGCTTATGAGATAGGTGCTTTAAAAGTTTTTGCTGAGCCATTACTTTATTCTGTAACAGTTGAAAGCCCTTATTATGAAGAAGCAAGACGATTAATAAGTTTTCTTCACAATTTTTTCCCTATATCAGCTGATGATATAAATGGGGAATCAATAATACGCGAATTCATAGGTAAAAGCGATTTTGCTAAATAAATATAGAAAAGGTGATAAAATGATAAAAGTAGCAATCAATGGATTTGGCCGAATTGGTCGCTTGGCATTTAGAGAAATGATTACAACTCCTGGATATGATATAGTTGCAATCAATGATTTATCAGATGCTGAAACACTATCATATTTACTTAAATATGATACTAATCATCGTTCATTTCATGAAAATGAAATTTCTTATGAAGATGATAATATAGTTATTAATGGTATTAAAAAAATAAAAGTCTTAGCTGAAGCTGACCCTAAAAAACTCCCATGGAAAGAATTAAATATCGATGTGGTTTTAGAATGTACTGGACGTTTTACCAATAAAGAAAGTGCTATGAGTCATATAGAAGCTGGGGCTAAGGCAGTAGTTATTTCTGCTCCTGCTAAAGGAGATGTAAAAACTATTGTTTATAATGTCAATCATACTGATTTAGATGGAAGTGAAGAAATTATTTCTGCCGCTTCATGTACAACTAATTGCTTAGCCCCTGTTTTAGACATTGTTGAAAAAAATATTGGCATTGAGAAAGGATTTATGACAACTGTTCATGCCTATACTAATGATCAAGCAACCCTAGATATTCCTCATAAAAAAGGAATTAAAGCTAGAAGAGGCCGGGCATGTGCCATGAATATTGTGCCAGCATCTACCGGCGCTGCAAGTGCTATTGGTAATGTAATTCCGCAATTAAAGGGAAAATTAGACGGCTCGGCTTTCCGTGTTCCGGTAAGTGATGGTTCAGTGATTGACTTAACTTTAGAATTAAAAAGAAATACTACTATTGAAGAAATAAACAATTTATTTTTAAGTAATCAAAACGAAACTATTAAAGCTACATACGATCCAGTAGTATCTAGTGATATCATTGGCAAAAAATGTGGCGCTTTAGTCGATTTATTATGTACAAATATTGTTGAAGTAAATAACAAGCAATTAGTAAAAATAGTCGCTTGGTATGATAACGAATTAGGCTATACAGCGCAAATGCTTCGTACTGTTAAATATTTATTTTCTAAAAAGCAATAATGCTTTTTTTCTTTATATATTATATTTGTACCTAAATATAATTTTAAATTATATATATGTCAAATAAATAATTAGTTATACATTTAAAATTGTAAAATTGTTATAATAATAAAGTAGGTGAATTAATTATGTATCGTAAATTAACAAATATGGATATAGATAATAAAAGAATAATACTGAGAGTAGATTATAACATCCCAATAAAAGATGGTATTATAATGGATGATAACAAAATAATAGCTTCTTTAGAGACTATTAATTATCTACTTTCTCATAATTGTAGCATTATTATTCTATCTCATTTAGGTAAAATAAAAAAAGAAGAAGATAAAAGTAAAAACACATTAGCCCCAGTAGCTAAAAAATTAGCAGAGTTGTTAAATCGCCCAGTAACATTTTGTCCCGAAACAAGAAGTACCAAATTAGAACAAATTGCTCAAAATTTACAACCTCAAGATATTATTATGCTTGAAAATACTCGCTTTGAAGATCTGCCAAACAAATTAGAAAGTAACAATGACCCGCAATTAGCCTCATATTGGGCCTCTTTAGCTGATGTATTTGTCATGGATGCCTTTGGTTCAGCTCATCGAGCTCATGCTTCTACAAATGGTATTGCTAAATTTATACCAAGTTGTATTGGCCTACTAATTGAAAAAGAACTTACACTACTGGATAAATATCTTTTAAATCCATCAAGGCCATTTACGGTTATTATGGGCGGTGCTAAGATTGAAGATAAACTATCATTAATAAAAAGTTTATTACCTAAGTGTGATTATCTTTTATTAACTGGATGCTTAGCCAATACTTGTTTAAAAGCATTAAAGTTAAATATCGGCGCCTCTTTAGCATCAGAAGATGAGACGATATTAAATGAAGTCTATAATTTATTAATGCAATATAAAAGAAAAATAATGTTGCCATTAGACGTGATTGTAGGAAATACATATGATAAAAATTATGTTGAATATAAATATCTAACTGAAATAAATCAAGATGATCAAATATTTGACATCGGTAATAAAACAATTGAAAAGTTCCAAACTGCCATAAATGTTTCCAAAACTATATTTGTAAATGGTACAGCTGGTTTATATGAAAATGAAAAATATGCCAATGGTACCAAAGCATTATTTAACATTCTTAGCAAATCAAGTGCAAATACTATAATAGGTGGTGGCGATAGTGTTAGTGCTGCTATTAACTTAGGATATAAAGATAAGATGACTTATTTATCTACTGGTGGTGGCGCAACGCTAGAATATATAGCCAACCATCAATTAGAAGCACTAGAAATATTCAAAGAAAGTGATAATAATGAAATACTTAATATGTAACTTAAAAGAAAATATGACATTAACGGAAACATTAAAATATTTAGAAGACTATCGAAGTATCCCCAAAACCAATTTAAAAATAATTATGTGTCCATCTTATCCATATCTATTATTATTTAATAAGAATAATTCTTTACTAGGATCGCAAGATGTTTCTATTTATCAAAGTGGATCACATACTGGTGAAGTAAGTGCCATCCAACTAGCAAGCATTAATTGCCACTATTCTCTTATTGGGCATAGCGAAAGAAGAAGGACTTATAATGAAAATGAAGTTGTTATCGCAAGGAAAATAAGAAACTGTTTTGACGCTGGATTAAAAGTAATCTATTGCATCGGAGAAACATTAGAAGAAAAAGAACGTCTAAAAACCATGTCTGTTTTAGAAAAGCAATTAGGACGTGTCTTAAATAATTTCAAACGGGAAGAACTAGAAAACATAATAATTGCTTATGAACCAGTGTGGGCTATAGGAACTGGTAAAAAAGCATCAAACATAATTATTTATGAAGTAATAAATTTTATTAAAAAATTATTAAAAGAATATTATGAACTCGATATACCGGTATTATATGGTGGAAGTATTAATAAAGATAATATTATTGAGTTAGAAAAAATTGACCTACTTGATGGTTACCTTTTAGGCAAATCATCACTAAATATCGAAGAACTAAAACAAATAATTAACAAAATAAATGATAAATAGTGTTAATTTTCTGCCAAATTAATTGCTTTTTTCATAAATTGACACTATTCGACAATAAAAGACAATATATATTCTAGTAATTTGTCTTTTTTAATTTTATAATAAAAATGCGTGTAGTAAATAATAATTTATGATAGGAGAAATATATGAAAAATAAAATTAATATACTAGTAGTTGACGATAATGTTAACTCAGTAAATTTAATTAAGAAGTATTTCAGTAATCACGCAGTAATCAATGTTGTAGATAGTGCCAATAATGGCGAAGAAGGCTTTGATAAGATAGTTCATAATGATTATGATTTAATAATCTTAGACTTAATTTTACCAAAGTTAGACGGTATGGCGATTCTTCAAAAAATGCAAGAAAAAAACATTAATAAAAGAGTTATCGTCTTAACCAGCTATAGTAAAGAAGAGACAATTAGAAAAGTTAGCAATTATGGAATAAGTTATTATATGCTTAAACCATTTAGCTTAGAAAGCTTAGAAAAAAGAATTATTGAAGCTGTCAATAGTCCTAAAAAACAAACAGTTTCAATAAAAGAAAACAAATTAAATTTATTTATAAGTAAAATGTTACATAGTTTAGGAGTTCCATCTCATATAAAAGGATACCAATATATAAGAGAAAGTGTACTAATGCTTTACAATAACCCTAGCTTACTAGGAGGAATTACTAAAGAATTATATCCGGAAATAGCCAACAAATATGACACTACTCCATCGCGTGTTGAAAGAGCTATTCGCCATGCGATAGAAGTTAGTTGGAATCGTGGAGATTATGAGCTAATGGAAGAAATATTTGGGAATAGCGTAGACTATGATCGCGCTAAACCTACCAACTCAGAATTCATTGCTACCGTAGCTGATAAATTAAAACTAGACCTCAATAATGAATTATTAACTGTTTAAGAGCTAATATCATACTATTAGCTCTTTCTTATGTATTTTTTTTATGTTTTATGCTAATATTATAATGGTGATATCATGAAAAAAATATTAACAGTAATCTTAGATGGCTTTGGCATGCGTAACGAAAAGCATGGTAATGCTGTTTTAAATAGTAATATAAATAATTTTATTAGTCTTTGGGAAAACTATCCACACTGCTTATTAAAGGCTAGTGAAGAAGCTGTTGGTTTAGAGGAGCATCAAATGGGTAATAGTGAAGTCGGCCATACAACTATCGGTGCTGGTCGTCTAATAAAACAACCATTAAAAGAAGTTACAGATTTTTTAGATGAGGAATATAAGAAAAATGTTGTATATCAAGAATTAATAAATTATCTTAAAGAAAATAATCGCCCTCTACATATAATCGGTTTAACAAGTGATGGTGGTATTCATTCTCATATTCGTCTTATGTTAAAAATGATCGATAACCTATACAATAGTGGAATAAAAAAAATTTATTATCATGCCATAACTGATGGTAGAGATACTAAAACTGAGGTATCTTATAATTATATTAAAGAAGTAGACGATAAATTAACTGGATACCATATAGGAAAAGTCGAAAGTGTATGTGGACGCTATTACGCTATGGATCGAGATAAAAAATGGAATAGAACCCAAAAATATTATGATCTTTTAGTTGGTAATTATTCTATACCAGTATCTGATTTTTCTAAAGCCATTAATGCCTGTTATAAGAAAAATATTACTGATGAATTTCTTCCTCCCCTTAGTTTAAATGACAATGTAAAAATATCTGATGGTGATGCCGTATTATGGATGAATTATCGCCCTGATCGTGCCAAACAAATATTAAATGCTTTAACTGACCCTGATTTTACCGCTTTTTCAACTATTAAGATGCCCCATTTACAAACAGTCACTCTTTATCCTATAAAGGAAGCTATCAATAGCAAGTCTTTATTGTCTAATCAAGAAATATCTAATCCCTTAGGAGTATACTTATCTAAATTAGGCTTGAGTCAAGCTCGTATAGCTGAAACGGAAAAATATGCTCACGTAACTTATTTCTTTGATGGTGGTAAAGAACTCCAATTAGAAAAATGTGATCGTTTTCTAATCCCCTCTCCTAAGGTCGCTACTTATGATTTAAAGCCTGAAATGAGTGCCGCTGAAGTAACTAAACAAGCTATAAAATGTATGGAAGATGATTATGACTTTATCTTCATGAATTATGCTAATCCTGATATGGTTGGACACACTGGTAATTATGAAGCAACTATTAAAGCCCTCGAAGCAGTAGATATTTGCTTAGGTAAACTAAAAGAAATAGCCGATGCCAACTTTTATAAAATGATAATACTTGCCGATCATGGTAATGCGGATTTAATGCTAGATGAAAATAATAATCCTATTACTACTCATTCTCTAAGTTTGGTACCATTTATTCTAACTGATAAAAAAATCAAATTAGAAAATGGCGACCTTACTCAAGTAGCCTGTACAATTTTAGAATATATGGATATAGCAAGGCCAAAAGAAATGCAAAATACTAATAGTTTAATTGTAAAAGAATAAAGACGATAACTAACTTGTCCTTATTCTTTTTTATATGTATAATTAAATTGGAAGTGGTATTATGGATTATGAAAAATATAGTGGTTTATCTAATGAAGAAATAATTATAAGAAAAAACAAAAACCTTATTAATCAAGCGAGTGACCATATTACAAAGAGTACAAAGCAAATAATTTTAAGCAACACAATAACTTTCTTTAATATTTTAAATATTATCTTGTTTATTTTAGTGTTATCAGTAGGATCCTATAAAAATACTTTATTTATATTCTTAATAATAATAAATACGTTAATTGGAATTTATCAAGAAATAAAAGCTAAAAAGATATTAGATAAATTATCAATTTTAGCTACCTCAAAATCAAAAGTAATCCGCAATAACAAAATAACTAATATTAATATTGAAGAAATAGTTTTAGATGATTATTTAATACTTAAAAGTGGCTACCAGGTACCATCCGATTGTAAAATAATAGAAGGACAAGTTGAAGTAAATGAAGCTTTATTAACTGGTGAATCAGAACCAGTTATAAAATCTATTAATGATCCATTATTCTCCGGTTCATTTATCATCTCTGGAGAAGTAGTAGCCGTAGTAACATCAGTTGGCGATAAAAATTATATGAACAAAATTATGAAAAGTGCTAAAAAATTAAAAAGAGCTAAATCTGAATTATTTAATTCTATAAATAAAATATTAAAAATAGTTAGCTTTATTATTGTTCCTATAGGTATTGCTTTATTTTATAAAGAGTATTTTATCAATACTTTATCATATCATGATTCCATTTTAAAAACCGTAGCTGCTCTTTTAGGAATGGTTCCTGAAGGCTTAGTATTACTTACGACACTTGCACTTACTTTAAGCGTTATACGCCTAGCTAAACAAAATACTCTAGTTCAAGAATTATATTGTATTGAAATGCTTGCCAGAGTCGACACAGTTTGTCTGGATAAAACAGGTACTATCACTGAAGGTAAAATGGAAGTTGCTGCTGTTGATAAATTGGAAGATATTAACATAGATGAAATTATGGGCAATATAAGTTTTTTCTCAACCGACAATAATGCCACTATTGAAGCAATAAAAAATAAATGGCCAAGCAATAAAAATTATACTTTAAAAAATAAGATAGACTTTTCGTCTGCTCGTAAGTTTAGTGCGTATTCATTTATTGAAAAAGGTACATATTACATTGGCGCCCCAGAATATTTATTATCTGATTCCAATTTAATTAATAAGTGTAATGAGTATAGCGAAAAAGGCTTTCGTGTATTGGCTTTAGTTTATTCGCTAGAATATCCAGAAAGACAAGAACTATTATCTGATTTAAAGCCATTAGCCTTAATTAGAATTAGTGACATTATAAGACCTAATGCTCCTGAAATATTAAAATATTTTGAGACCCAAGGTGTAACTTGTAAAATCATTTCGGGTGATAATCCTAAAACAGTTAGTCAAATAGCCATGCGTGCTGGAGTTTTAGGAGCAGATAAATATATTGATGCCACAAACTTAAAAACTGATAAAGAAATTAAAGAAGCTGTCGAAAACTATAATGTTTTTGGCCGTGTAACACCAGAACAAAAGAAAAAAATTGTAATTGCTTTAAAGAAAAATAAACACACCGTTGCCATGACTGGCGATGGAATCAACGATGTTTTAGCATTCAAAGAAGCGGATTGCTCGATAGCTATGGCTTCTGGTAGTGATGCCGCCAAAAGAGCCGCCAATTTAGTATTACTAGATAATAATTTTGCATCCATGCCTCATATAGTTAATGAAGGCCGCCGAGTAATAAATAATATTACTTCGTCATCATCAATGTTTTTAATAAAAACTATGTTTTCCGCTCTAATTGCAATATTAACCATATTTATCGGTGAAAGCTATCCTTTTGAACCCATTCATTTATCAATTATAAATGCCTTTTGTGTTGCTATACCAACATTCTTTCTAACATACGAACCTAACTTTAATAAGGTTCAAAATAATTTTTTAATAACTGTTTTTAAAAACGCCTTTCCAGCCGCGTTAACTATCACTATAATATCAACAATTGTTATGAAATTAGGAACAATTTTAGAAAGCAATAGTGCAATGCTTTCAACTATATGCGTTTTAATAGCGGGATGGAATTATATGCTGGCTCTAGAAAAATTATATTCTCCGAAAACTAAATATCGTTGCTTTATAATATATATGTGTGAATTATTATATTTTATAGCGATGGTGCTTGGCAAGAATATTATCGGTTTAACTGAAGTTTCATATTTAGGAATAATAGTTTTACTAGCCCTTGGCCATTATTCGTTTATTTTTCAAATTCTATCTGAAAAAATATTTTTCTATTTAATAAAATTTCTTAAATTTATAGATAATTCTCTGATAAAAAAATTCAAGTAATCTTACTTGTTTTTTTCTTTAAAAAATTAAAAAAATGCAAAAATGTACTTGATTTTCATATAATTAATTGCTATACTTTTGAATGTATGACTGCGATGATGTGCGAGGTTGCTGATACACTAGGCAAAGTTGTTTAGCAAAAGCTTAGATATCAGGTAATTCGTTACTAGCGAGTCTATACTAGATATAGGCGAAAGGAGGACATGTATATGTCAAGTAATAAAGTTCGTATTAACTTAAAAGCATATGACCACAGATTAATTGATTTAGCTGCTGGTAAAATTGTTGAAACAGTTAAAAGAACTGGGGGCGAGGTATCTGGACCAATTCCTCTTCCTACTGAAATCGAAAAATTTACAGTATTAAGAGCAGTACACAAATACAAAGATGCACGTGAACAATTTGAAATGCGTACACATAAAAGATTGATTGATATCAAAAACCCATCAAAAGAAACTATTGAAGCATTAACACACTTAGATTTACCAAGTGGTGTTAGCATCAATATCAAATAAGTAATGGAAGGTGAAAAAAATGAAAGGAATCTTAGGACGTAAAGTTGGAATGACTCAAACATTTACTAAAGATGGCAAAGTTATTCCTGTTACAGTAGTATCCGTTGAACCTAATACTGTAATGCAAGTTAAAAGTAAAGAAACTGATGGTTACAATGCAATTCAACTAGGTATCTGTGACAAAAAAGAAAAAAATGCTACAAAAGCTAGCATTGGTCATGCTAAAAAAGCAAGTACCACTCCTAAGCGCTACTTAAAAGAAATAAGAGATTATGAAGGCTCTTACAACTTAGGAGATAAAATTAGTGCTGATGTCTTTACTGCTGGAGAATATGTTGATGTAACTGGCGTAAGTAAAGGACATGGCTTCGAGGGCGTTATTAAACGTCATGGTCAATCTCGTGGACCTATGGCCCATGGTTCTCGTTATCACAGAAGACCAGGATCTATGGGAACAATGAGACCAATGCGTGTTCTAAAAGGTAAAAAATTACCAGGACACATGGGAGTTAACACAGTAACGATTCAAAATCTTGAAATTATTGATGTTAATTTAGAAGACAATTATATTTTAGTTAGTGGAAATATTCCCGGTGCTAAACAATCTTTAGTTTTAATCAAATCAGCAGTTAAAAAAGGAAGTAAAAATCCAGAAGAATTAATGTCTTATGAAGATGTTAACGAAACTGTTGTTGACGAAGTCGTTGCTGAAGAAACCACAGAAAACCAAGGAGCAGAAAACTAATAGTTTTTTGATAGAAAGGTGATTAATGATGGCAAAAGTAGAAGTAAAAAACTTAAAAAATGAAAAAATTAAAGATTTAGAATTAAATAAAAATATCTGGAATATTGAAACAAATGATATTGTCTTAAAAAAAGCTATCCGTTTACAATTAGACGCTACTAGACAAGGAACAGCTAAGACTAAAACTCGTAGTGAAGTAAGTGGTGGTGGAAGAAAACCATGGAAACAAAAAGGAACTGGTAGAGCACGTCAAGGATCAATTCGTGCTACACAATGGCGTGGCGGCGGAATTGCAATGGGAGTTAATCCACGTGATTACGCATTTAAAATTAATAAAAAGGAAAGAGTATTAGCTTTAAAGAGTGCTTTATCTCACAAATATCAAGACAAAGAACTAATTATAGTTGATTCACTTAATATTAATACTAATAAAACTAAAGAAGTAAAAGATTTAATCAAAAATTTAAATCTTGCTGGTAAAGTTTTATTTGTTACCAATGATGATTGCGAAAATTTATATTTAGCTACTAGAAATTTAGGATATGCATATTGCGTTATGGCAGAAGAAATTAATTGCCTTGATCTTGTAAATGCTGACTCTGTAGTTATTGAAGAAGCAGCAATCAATAAAATTGAGGAGGTGCTTAAATAATGACTAATTATACTGATATTATTATTGCACCAGTTGTTACTGAAAAATCTGCTTATGCAGCAGAAAAAAATGTCTATACTTTTAAAGTAAGTAAAAGCGCTAATAAAACAGCAATAAAGAAAGCTATTGAAGAAGCTTTCGGCGTTAAAGTTTTAAGCGTAAATACTTTAAATACCAAAGCAAAATCAAAAAGAGTAGGACGTTATACTGGAAAGACAAAAACATATAAGAAAGCTATTGTTACCTTAAGAGAAGGTAATAAAATAGAATTCTAGAAGGAGTGAGAATATGCCAATAAAGAAATATAAACCAACAACAAATGGTCGTCGTGGTATGAGCACTCTAGCAAATACCGAATTAACCACTTCTACTCCAGAAAAAAGTTTATTAAAAACTATCAGCAAAACTGGTGGTCGTAACAATCAAGGTAAAATGACAGTTCGTCACATTGGAGGGGGCGCTAAGAGAAAATATCGTATTATTGATTTTAAGCGTAATAAATTCAATGTAACAGGAAAAGTAACAACAATTGAATACGATCCTAACAGAAATGCTAATATTGCTTTAATAACTTATAAAGATGGAGAAAAAAGATACATTATTGCTCCAAAAGATTTAAAAGTAGGAATGATTGTTGAAAGTGGAACTAATATTGATATTAAAATTGGTAATGCTCTACCATTAGAAAACATTCCTGTAGGTACTGTAGTACATTGTATCGAGTTACAACCAGGCAAAGGCGCTGAAATATGTCGTAGTGCTGGAGCAAGTGCTCAAATTCTTGGCCGCGAAGGAAAATATGTCTTATTAAGATTACAATCTGGAGAAACAAGAAAAGTCCTTGGTACTTGTATGGCAACTATCGGAGTAGTTGGAAATGAAGACTATGAGTTAGTAAATTTAGGTAAAGCCGGACGTAAACGTCATATGGGAATTCGTCCAACAAACCGTGGTTCTGTTATGAACCCTAACGATCACCCACATGGTGGTGGTGAAGGTCGTGCTCCAATTGGTCGTAAAGGACCTGTTACTCCATGGGGTAAACCAGCTCTTGGTTTAAAAACTCGTCAAAGCAAAAAGGCTTCTAACAAATTAATTGTTAGTCGTAGAAAGAAATAATGGGAGGATATAGGATATGGCAAGAAGTTTAAAAAAAGGACCATACGTATTTGATAGATTATTAGTAAAGGTTCAAAAACTAAATGAAACTGGAAAAAAAGAAGTTATTAAAACGTACTCTCGTCGTTCAACTATTTTCCCAGATTTCATTGGACATACAATAGCTGTTCATAATGGTAAAGAATTTATTCCTGTATATATTACAGAAGATATGGTAGGTCACAAATTAGGTGAATTTGCTTTAACTCGTAAATTTGGTGGCCATGCTGGACAAAAGTAGGAGGTAAGTAAAAAATGGAAAGTTATGCTATACATAAAAGTGCAATGATTGCTCCTCGTAAAGCAAGAATGACACTTGACCTTGTAAGAGGTAAAAATGTAAAAATAGCTCGTGACATATTAGCAACTACTAATACTAAAGCTAGTAGATTAATTACTAAAGTATTAAACTCTGCTGTAGCTAATGCTGTTAATAATAATGGAGCTAAAGAAGAAATGCTATTTATCTCAGAATGCTTTATTAATCCAGGACCAGTTTATAAAAGAATTAAATTTGGAAGCCGTACTAAAGTAGATAGAAGAGATAAAAGAACAAGTCATATTGTAATAAAAGTTAGTGATAACAAAAAGGAGGAAAAATAGATGGGACAAAAAGTCAATCCAATTGGTTTAAGAATTGGTGTTAATAAAGACTGGGAATCTAAATGGTTTGCCAAAAAAAGTGATTTTGGAAAATTATTAAATAACGATATAAAAATTCGTGATTATATTTTAAAAAATCATAAAGATGCCGCTATTTCCTCAGTAGTTATTGAAAGAAATGATAAACGTTGCGATGTTAAGATTTATTCTGCCAAACCAGGTATGATAATTGGTCGCGGAGGCGAAGACATCGAAAAATTAAAAAAAGCTCTAAAGAGAATTGCAAACGAAGAAATTTATGTATCAATAATTGAAGTAAAAAATCCAGATTTAGTAGCAAAATTAGTTGCTGAAAATATTGCTAATCAAATTGAAAATAGAGCTCCATTTAGAAGTGCTCAAAAAAGAGCTATAAGAAATACCATGAAAAACGGAGCTAAGGGAATCAAAACAAGCGTATCTGGACGTCTAGGCGGTGCTGAAATGGCTCGTACTGAAGGATATACTGAAGGTACTGTACCACTTCACACAATTCGTGCTGATATAGATTATGCAACAGCAGAAGCAAATACAACATATGGAAAAATCGGAGTAAAAGTATGGATATATAAAGGCGAAATTCTTCCTGAAAAAAAGCAAGTGAAGGAGGAGAACAAAAATGTTAATTCCAAAAAGAACTAAATATCGTAAGCCTCATCGTCTAACTTACGATGGACATGCTAAAGGTAATCTAGAACTTCATTTTGGTGAATACGGATTACAAGCAAAAGAAGGAGCATGGATTAGTGCTCGTCAAATTGAAGCAGCTCGTATTGCTATGACACGTTATATGAAACGTGGTGGAAAGGTATGGATTAATATATTCCCACACTTAGCATTAACTAAAAAACCTCTTGAAACTCGTCAAGGTAAAGGTAAAGGTAACGTTGAAGAATGGGTTGCTGTAGTTAAAAAAGGTAAAATTATGTTTGAGATCGGCCAAGTTGATGAAGCAACAGCTCGTGAAGCTTTAAGACTTGCATCTCATAAATTACCAATCAAATGTAAATTTGTTAAAAAAGAAATGAATAGAGGTGAATCTAATGAAGGCTAAAGAATTAAGAAATCTTAAAGATGAAGACTTAGTAAAGAAAATTACTGAATCTAAAAAAGAATTATTCGAACTACGTTTAAAACAATCAACTGGTAACTTAGATAAACCTTCTAAGATTCATGAATTAAGAAAAGATGTAGCTAGAATGAAAACTATACTACGTGAAAGAGAACTTTCTAAAGGAGGGGAAAATTAATGGAAACAACTAAGAAACAAGAATTAATTGGTAAAGTAGTTAGTGCTAAAAATGATAAGACTATTACTGTCTTAGTTGAAACCTATAAAAAGCACCCACTATACGGAAAAAGAGTTAAGTATTCAAAAAAATATACTGCTCATGATGAAAAAAACATTGCTAAAGAAGGAGATACAGTTAAGATTGTTAGTACAAGACCATTATCTAAAACTAAAAGATATGAACTTGATAGTGTATTAATCGAAGCTGTTATCTTATAGGAGGTATCATAATGATAGCACAAGAAACTAGATTAAAAGTTGCTGACAACTCTGGTCCACGTGAATTATTAGTAATACGTGTATTAGGTGGTTCTAAAGTTAAGTATGCTAACATCGGTGATATCGTAGTAGCAACAGTTAAAAAAGCAATTCCTAATAGTAACGTAAAAAAGGGAAAAGTTGTTAAAGCTGTTATTGTAAGAAGCGTACAAGGCGTTAGAAGAAAAGATGGATCTTATATTAAATTTGACGATAATGCTGCTGTTATTATCAAAGATGATAAAACACCAGTTGGAACAAGAGTTTTAGGACCGGTTGCTCGTGAATTACGTGATAAAGACTTTATGAAAATTGTTTCACTTGCAAACGAAGTACTATAGGAGGTAAGAAATGAAAATTAAAGTAAATGATAAAGTTAAAATTCTTGCTGGAAAAGATAAAGGTAAAGAAGGTATAGTAATTAAAACTCTTAAAAAAGAAGATAAAGTAATCGTTGAAGGAATTAATATAGTTAAGAGACATCAAAAACCGAGAAATACTAATGAAAATGGTAGTATTGTTGAAGTAGCAGCACCAATTCATGTATCAAATGTAAAGAAAATTGCTGAAGAAACTAAAAAATCAGCAAAAACATCAAAAACAAGTAAAAAAACTAAAAAAGAAAGTAAAGAAAGCTAGTAGGTGATTATATGAGTAATTTTAAAGAATTATATAATAAAGAAATCACTAACTCTTTAATGGACGAATATAAATATAAATCAATTATGGAAGTTCCAAAACTTGAAAAAATAGTTATCAACATGGGAGTTGGTGAAGCAGCTCATGATTCAAAATTTATCGAAGCTGCTGTAAAAGATCTAGAATTAATTGCTGGACAAAAACCTGTTGTTACAAAAGCTCGTAAATCAATTGCTGGTTTTAAATTAAGAGAAGGACAAACAATTGGAGCCAAAGTAACATTACGTGGTGAAAATATGTATAACTTTATGGAAAAACTAATCAAAATAGTTTTACCACGTGTACGTGATTTCCATGGTGTATCAAAAACTGCCTTTGATGGTAAAGGAAATTATACCCTTGGATTAAAAGAACAAACAATTTTCCCAGAAATAGATTTTGATAATTGCTTAAAAATAAGAGGTATGGATGTTGTCTTTGTTACTACAGCTAAAACAAATAAAGAAGCACAAAGCTTATTGGCGGCATTTGGCATGCCTTTTAGAAAGTAATGGGAGGAAATTATGGCAAAAACAAGTTTAAAAGTTAAACAACAAAGAACACCAAAGTTTAAATCAAGAGCATACACTCGTTGTGAAAGATGCGGAAGACCTCATAGTGTCATTCGTAAGTTTAATTTATGTCGTATTTGTTTTAGAGAACTAGCAAATGAAGGCAAAATTCCGGGTGTAAAAAAATCAAGTTGGTAGAAGGAGGAAATGAAAATGGTAGCAGATAGAATAGCAGATATGCTTACAAGAATTCGTAATGCTAATCAAATGAAATACGAAACAGTAGAAGTTCTAGGATCTAAAATGACTGAACAAATTGCTGACATTCTTAAAAGAGAAGGTTTCATTGCTGATTATAAGTACGAAAAAAACATTAAAGGTGATAAAATCATTATCACATTAAAATATGGTGCTAAGAAAGAAAGAGTTATTACTGGATTAAAACGTATCAGTAAATCTGGATTACGTATATATGCTAAACATGATGAAATTCCTCGTGTTCTAAATGGTCTTGGAATTGCAATCATATCAACTTCAAAAGGACTTATGACAGACAAAGAAGCTAGAGCAGAACACTTAGGAGGCGAAGTACTTGCCTATATTTGGTAAGGAAAACTTATGAGTAGAATTGGAAATAGAGAACTAGTAATTCCAGAAGGAGTTACCATAAATATTGAAAATAATGTTGTCACTGTTAAAGGTCCAAAAGGAGAATTAAAAACCCCATATAGTAAGGATATAACTGTTGAAGTTATAGATAATAAAGTAGTAACAAAAAGAAGCAACGATTTAAAACATATTAAGCAATTACATGGTACAACCAATTCATTAATCAAAAGCATGATTATTGGTGTAACTGAAGGATATGAAGAAGGATTAGAAATCATCGGAGTTGGTTACCGATTTAATGTTACTGGAAATAAAATCAACATAAACGCTGGTTTTTCTCATCCAGTAGAAGTAATTGTACCTGATGATTTAAAAGTTGAAACTATCAGTAATACTGAAATTAAAATCAGTGGTATTGATAAACAAAGAATTGCCGAATTTGCCGCTAATGTTCGTAAAATAAGACAACCTGAACCTTATAAAGGAAAAGGTATAAGATATAAAGGCGAATATGTAAGACGCAAAGAAGGCAAAAAGGCAGCTTAATTAAGGTAAAGGAGTCATAGAAATGATAAAGAAAGAATCAAAAAATGTTATTCGTAAAAGAAGACATGAACGTGTACGTTCAAAAATTCATGGAACTGCAGAATGTCCAAGACTTAATGTGTTCCGTTCAAATACTCAAATATTTGCTCAAATTATCGATGATGACAAACAAACAACCTTAGTTAGCTCATCATCTGTAGAATTAAAAATTAAAAATGGCGGCAACATCGAAGGCGCTAAAGAAGTGGGTAAAGATATTGCTACGAAAGCTAAAAAAATGAATATTAAAAAAGTCGTTTTTGATAGAGGTGGATACCTATATCATGGTCGCGTTGAAGCTTTAGCTGAAGCTGCACGTGAAAACGGACTAGAATTTTAGAGAGGATGGATAGATATGCCTAAAAAAGAATTAGACTCTAAGAAAAACATGCTTGAAGATAAAGTAATATCAATAGGCCGTGTTACTAAAGTAACAAAAGGTGGTCGTCATTTCCGTTTTTCTGCTACTGTAGTAGTCGGAAATCGTAAAGGGTTAGTTGGTATTGGTACTGGAAAAGCTAACGAAGTTCCAGAAGCTATCAAAAAAGCTCTTCAAGCTGCTAATAAAAACGTCAAAAAAGTTGCATTAATAGATAATCGTACAATTCCTCATGAAGCTATTGCTAAAGTAGGCCGTGCTGAAGTATTAATTAAACCTGCTAAAGAAGGTACTGGTATTATCGCCGGTGGTGCTGCACGTGCTGTACTAGAACTTGCGGGAATTAAAGATATCGTATCTAAATCTCTTGGATCAAATACTAAAATCAACGTTGCTAAAGCTACCCTAGAAGCTTTAGAAATGCAAAAAACACCAGCTCGTGTTGCTGCATTGAGAAACTTGAAAGTAGAGGAATTATAATATGAAACTAGAAAGTTTAAATGCTACTCCAGAATTTAAAGCAAGAAAAAGAGTAGGTCGTGGCCCTGGAAGTGGAATGGGTAAAACATCTACTCGTGGAGAAAAAGGTCAAAAAGCTCGTAGCGGTGCTAGTATCAAACCATGGTTCCAAGGAGGACAATCTCCATTATTTAGAAGAATCCCTAAACGTGGATTTAATAATGCGAGATATACTATTAGATATGCAACAATAAATTTAAGTGATTTAAATAATTTCTTTAAAGATGGCGATATAGTAACACCTGAAGTATTGAAAGAAAAAGGTATTATTAAAAAACAATTAAATGGCGTAAAAGTATTAGCAAACGGAGAATTAGAAAAGAAATTAACAGTTAAAGCAAATCGTTTCTCTTCTAAAGCCGTAAGTAAAATTGAAAGTGCTGGCGGAAAAACTGAGGTGATTTAGAATGTTTACTAAAGTTAAGCAACTATTCAGTTCAAAAAATAAAGATTTAAGAAAAAGAATCTACTTCACATTATTATGCTTAGGAATATTTAGCTTAGGTACTAATATTACTGTACCTTGGGCATCTGCAATTTATGAAGAATTAGGTTTTTTAGAAATCTTTAATTTAATGAGCGGAGGTGGCTTAAAATCATTCTCAATCTTTGCTCTAGGAGTATCACCATATATTACGGCATCAATTATTACTCAACTATTACAAATGGACATTATTCCTTATTTTAAGGAATTAAAAGAACAAGGCTATACTGGACGACAAAAAATTAATAGAATTACTCGTTACTTAGGAATAATTCTTGCCTTTGTTCAAGGTTATATTTTTACAATTGCTTATATAAGTACAAGC
>CALWAM010000008.1 GCA_944373135.1 uncultured Bacilli bacterium
AGTGTTATATCTGAAGTCTAGTGAGTGGGTGATAAGTGGATATGGAAGCGAAACGAATCCATATATAATTACATTATAATTATTACAGCTAGAGCTATATTGCTCTAGCTTTTTTATAAATGATAATTTACAATAAATAACAATCATGATAAAATATAATAGGTGGTAATATGACAAAGAAAACAAGAAAAATAATAGAAATAATTTTGTTAATATTATTATTAGTATATCTAATATTATTTGTAGTAGATTACTTTCGCGCTCAAGATTCAACAACACCATTAATTGTTTTAAAAACTAAAGAGAAAGAATATGATGATGGCTATGTTAAAGAATACATCTCCATTGGATGGATATATAGAGAATATCGTCGTGAAACTATTACAGATAATGAAATAGCACCATTTTGGAGCGATATTAAAATGGATGATGTCTTAATTAGAGATAATGAAGATAACTTACCAGAAATCGAAACTGATTATGTTATTCCTAATAATCCCTATAAAGATGATCAAATAAATGATGTTTTATTCTTCTATGATGAAAACAAAGAATTATTAGGTACATATAAATGCTTAAACAGTACCGATGAATGTCATATAGCTATATCTAAAACTCTTGAATATGATAATGATTCTTATCAAAAATATCCAATGAGTATTATTGAAAGTAGGTATGTATTTATTGATGATTATAAAAATAGTAATACGCCAGCTGAAGAACAAATTACTTATCTCTTAGATTTAAAAGCTAATCGGATAATAGCAGCGTATCAAAGTGTTAGATATGCCACACTTAAAAACGAACTAGGCTTAATAGACAATTCTAAATATATCGTAAAAAAGAATGATTTATGGGGAATAGATCAAGTAATTAAAGGTAAAGTAACTAATAATACTCCGTTTGATTACGAATATATAAAATATGAAGAAAATACCAATCTTTATCTTATTAAAAAAGATAAATGGCAAACTCTAGATGCTAATACTTCCACCATGAGCGCTGAATTTGATAATCAAATAACTTCTACTTATGTTTCTAATAATACTTACTTAATAGGGATAAATATTTATGATAAAAATACCAGTAAAACATCCTATAATTTATATAATTTAGATGGTAGTAGTGTAATTAATAAAGATAATATTGATTACTTAGATGTATTTGATGATTTTATCTTATATACTAATAATTTAAAACTTTATATAATAGATTATACGGGTAATGATAAAATAGAACCATTAACTTTATATTTTAATAATTATGATGGAAAATACGGTAGTGTTTTATCATATTATCTAGATATTAATATTGATGAAATAAAAATAACTATCCCTCAAAGAAATTATAAAGATCGTAAACAAAATGAATATTACTATAACAAAGAAACATGGGAATTAACAAAAACGCATCTTGATGTTTATGAAACCGATTAAAATCCTTTACTTATAAAGGATTTTATTGTATAATTAACATATATTTCTGCAAAGAGAAAAAGTATTATAATTGAAAACTTACTAGAGAAGGCTAGGTTGCTGGAAATGCCAAAGAATAAATTATAAGAAAGAACAACTCTAATAATTACAGAAACGCAAGATATTGCGATACCAAAAAGAGTACCTAGTAAAGTAAGGTGGCACCACGGGTAATACTCGTCCTTACATATTTACTAGGTTTTTATTTTAGAAAGAAGGAAGAATTATGATAACAAAACAAAAAGGTACTTACGACATATACGGCCAAAAGGCTCGTAATTGGAATTATATTAATCAAGTAATTTCTTCATTTGCTGAAATTTATAATTATGATTATATAAGAACACCAATATTTGAAGCCAGTGAACTATTTCATCGCGGAGTAGGTGAAACAAGTGATATTGTTACAAAAGAAACATATGATTTTCATGACCGCGGGGAAAGAAATATAACTCTACGCCCTGAAGGTACAGCTGGAGTTGTCAGAAGTTATATTGAAAATAAGCTATATGGCAGCCCTTGTATGCCTCAAAAATTATATTACAACGGCACAATGTATCGATATGAACGCCCCCAATCCGGACGTAATCGCGAATTTACCCAATTTGGTATGGAAGTTTTAGGAAGTAACGATCCTCTTATTGATGCCGAAATAATCAGCTTACCAATCAAAATATTTGAAACTTTAGGCCTTAAAAATTTAAAGGTTAATATTAACTCTCTAGGAGATTCAGAATCAAGAAAAAGATATGAAGAAGCTTTAATCAGCTATCTTAAACCACACATTAGTTCTTTATGTGAAGATTGTCAAAATCGTTTTTTAAAAAATCCTTTACGAATTTTAGATTGTAAAAAAGATGCTGATTCTGAAATTTTAAAGAATGCTCCTAAAATGACTGATTACTTAAATGATGAAAGTAAAAAGCGATTTGATCAAGTCTTAAATTATTTAGATTGTTTAGATATTAATTATGAAATAAATCCCAACATTGTTCGCGGTTTAGATTATTATGATCATACGGTATTTGAAATAACTGCTGATATAAAAGAATTAGGTAGTGGGAATGTTTTAGCTGCTGGTGGAAGATACAATCACTTAGTTGAAAACTTAGATGGCCCAGAAACTCCAGCTATGGGCTTTGCTTGTGGCATAGACCGCTTATTATTTGCCCTTGAGACACTAGATATTCCTCTTGCCGATGAAAAACAACTAGATGCCTATGTAATGTATGTAAATGACGAAGAAAAAGAGTATGGCATCTATCTTACTCAAGAATTAAGACTAAATGGCTTTAAAACCGAAATTGAAAATTGTTCTCGTTCCTTAAAAAATCAATTTAAACAAGCTGATAGATATAATGCCAAATATTTAATAATTTTAAATAGTGAAGACTTAAAAAATGGTTTAATTCAAGTAAAAGACAATATTACTAAAGAAATAACTAAAGTAAAAGAAGTAGATATTATTGATCATTTAGATTTACATATCTAAAAGGAGGAAAAAATGAACTATATAACTATTGAAAAATTAAACAATTATTATAACCAAGATATTGAAATTCAAGGATTTATTGATCGAATTCGTGATTTACAATATGTCCAATTTCTAATTATCAAAGATTCTACCGGCAAAGTTCAAATCACAATTGAAAAAAATGATGATAATAAAAATTTAAATGAGATTGTATCTTCTCTAACACCAGATAGTACTTTGTTAATAAAAGGAATAGTTAAAGAAAATTCTAAAGTTAAATTAAATGGTATGGAAATAATTCCTTCATCTATAACAATAACTAGTAAAAGTAGTGAAGAATTACCACTTAATTATAATAATCCAGAAAGCGCTAATTTAGATACTAGATTAGATTATCGTTTCTTAGACTTAAGAAATGAAAAAAATATCTTATTATTTAAGGTCCAAAGTTATTTTGTTAAAGCTATGCGCGAATTCTTATATAATCATGATTTTACTGAAATTCATACCCCTAAATTAATTGCTGCTGCTAGCGAGAGTGGTTCCGAAGTATTTGAAGTTAAATACTTTAAAGATAAAGCCTACTTAGCTCAAAGCCCTCAGTTTTATAAACAAATGGCTATATGTAGTGGATTCGATAGAGTATTTGAAGTCGCTCCAGCTTTCCGGGCTGAAAATTCTAATTCTTATCGTCATGCTACCGAATTCACTTCATTTGATTTAGAATTTGCCTATATAAAATCATACGAAGATGTTATGAAGCTTGAAGAAGAAATGATTACCTATGCTTTATCTAAAGTTAAAGAAAAATATAATGATAAAATAAAAGAATTATTTAATACCGAAGTAGTAGTACCAACTTTACCATTCCCTCGTATTAAATTAAACGACTTAGTAAAAGAATTAGAAACAAGATATAATTATGTAACTCCTAAAGAAGATATAGGAGACATGAATAATGAAATGGAAAAATTAACTACCAAGTATGCACATGAAGTATATAATCATGAATTTATCTTTGTCACTGATTATAGTTCCGCTAAAAGACCATTTTATCATATGAGAAAGAATAATATACCTCAAGGTTTTGATCTTATCTGGCGCGGCTGTGAAATAACTAGCGGTTCTCAAAGAGAACATCGCTACGAAGTTTTAAAAGACCAAGCCGAAGAAAAAGGTTTAACTAATGATGTTAAGTTTTATTTAGAGTTCTTTAAATACGGATGTCCTCCTCATGGAGGGTTAGCATTAGGTATTGATCGCATGACTATGCTATTATTAAATTTACCTAGTGTTAAAGAAACCATGTTCTTATTTAGAGGACCAAATAGAATTACCCCATAAAGAAAGGAAATATAATATGGAACTAAAAGAATTATTTACAAAAATAAAAGATTTAGAAAACAAAGAAGTAACTGTAAATGGTTGGATAAGAAATCATCGTCCTCAAAAAGATTTCGGCTTTATTGAGTTATCAGATGGTACAACATTTAAGCATCTCCAACTTGTTTATGATAATAAATTAGCTGATTTTGAATCATATACTAAGCTTCATAATGGCGCATGTATACAAGCTACTGGAACAATTGTTAAATCAAGCGGATCTAATCAAGAATATGAAATGCAAGTAAATACGTTGACTCTTTTAGGTGATTGTAAAGAAGATTATCCTCTTCAACCTAAGAAACATTCAAATGAATTTTTAAGAGAAATAGCATACCTAAGACCTCGTACAAATTTGTTTCAAGCAGTTTTTAGAATACGTAGTTTAGCAGCCATGGCTATTCATGAATATTTTCAACAACATGGTTTTATTTACTTTCATGCCCCAATAATTACAGCTAGTGACTGTGAAGGAGCAGGGGAGATGTTTCAAGTAACATCATTACCTCTGGATAAAATAAAAGGTGAAATAGATTATTCTAAAGATTTCTTTGGCAAAAAAGCTGGTTTGACAGTTTCTGGCCAATTACAAGCTGAAACATTTGCTACTGCTTTTTCTAAGACTTACACCTTTGGTCCAACCTTCCGTGCCGAAAATTCTAATACTAAAGTTCATGCTTCCGAATTTTGGATGATTGAACCAGAAATGGCCTTTGTAGATAATAATGAAAATATGAATATTATGGAAGATATGTTAAAATATGTTGTAAAATATTGTCTTGAAAATGCTCAAGACGAATATCAATTCCTTGATAAATATGTTGAAAAAGGTCTAATAACTAAATTAGAAAATTTAATAAAAAATAAATTTGTTAGAATTACTCATGAAGATGTCATAACAATATTGAAAAAAGCTGATGTTAAATGGGAATTTGCCCCTGAATATGGTGAAGATATTGCTAAAGAACATGAAAAATATATTACAAACTACTTTAATGGGCCAGTATTTATTACCGATTGGCCTAAAGATATTAAAGCTTTCTATATGAAACAAAATCCTGATGGTAAAACAGTTGCTGCTGTTGATTTAGAAGTACCGGGTTCTGGTGAATTAATGGGCGGAAGTCAAAGAGAAGAGAACTACGATAAATTATTAACCAGAATGAAAGAGTTAAACATGAATATTGAAGAATTAGATTGGTACTTAAACCTAAGAAAATATGGTACATGTATTCATTCTGGATTTGGCATGGGCTTCGAGAGATTACTAATGTACTTAACTGGTGTTGAAAATATTCGTGACGTTATTCCATATCCAAGAACTCCGGGTAATTGTGAATATTAATAGGTGATAATATGAGTAAATTTACAAAAGAAATGGTTAATGATCTTGCCAATAAATTACTAATCGGCTTAACTGAAGAAGAAAATAAAATGGTATTAGACGAATTTGAAGAAATAGATAAACAAATAGCTAAAATAAACTCTATACCTAATATAAAAGATGTTGTTCCCATGACCCATTGCTTAGATGACTTTAAGTCTGAATTACGGGAAGATATAGCTACCGAATCAATAAAAATTCAAGATGCTTTACGCAATAGTGGTGCCACAGAAGCAAGAGAAATAGTTGTTCCAAAGGTGGTGAATTAATGAATTATTTAAATAAATCAATAACTGAATTACATAATTTATTAATAAATAAAGAAGTAACTAGTGAAGAATTGATTAAAGAAGCTTTAACAAAATCTCATGAAGTAAATGCTAAATATAATGCTTTCGTTACTATCTTAGATAATGCAAAGCCAACCGAAATAACTGATGACTTACTATCTGGAATTCCCTTTGGTATTAAAGATAATTATTCTACTAAAGATATTTTATCTACTGGATCATCTAATACTTTAAATAATTATGTTCCATTCTTTGATGCTACCGCCGTTGCTAATTTAAAAAAACATAATGCAGTTCCAGTCAATAAAACTGCAATGGATGAATTTGGTTTAGGTGGAACCGGAACAACTGCCCATACCGGCATTATTAAAAATCCTTGGGATCCAACTAGAATGTGTGCTGGTTCATCTGCTGGATCAGCTTGTGCTGTAGCTAGTGGCGTTTATCCTTATGCTTTAGGCAGCGACACCGGTGATTCTATCCGTAAACCAGCTGCTTATTGTGGAATTGTAGGCTATAAACCTACTTATGGTATGATATCTCGTTACGGTTTATTTCCATTTGCCTCAAGCTTAGATCACTGTGGCGTATTAACTCGTAATGTCACTGATGCTGCTATTGTTGTTGATGAAATGAAATCTAAAGACGATAAAGATATGACTAGTTGGGATTCAAGTAATATAAATTTATATAAAAATTTAACTAAAGATATTAAAAATAAAAAAGTATGTTATATAAAAGAAATATGTGACATAAATAACTATCCTAATGCAAATCAAGAATTAAAAAAACACTTAGATAATTTTTATCAAACACTTGAAAAATTAAAAGAAATAGGAGTTGAAGTAAAAGAAGAAAGCGTTGATAAAACATTATTAAATGCCTTAGCTAGTGTTTATGTTGTTATATCTTGTGCTGAAGCAACAAGTAATCTTTCTAACTTAACTGGCATAGTATTTGGTCCTAGAAAAGATAGTACTAATATATTTGAAACAATGAAAAAGCATCGTACTGAAGGATTCTCTCCTCTTATCAAAAGAAGATTTATAATAGGTTCTTATGTTTTACAAAGTGAAAATCAAGAAAGATATTTTAGAAACGCTCAAAGAGTAAGAAGATTATTAGTTGATGAATGGTTAAAATTATTTACTAAGTATGACGCTATAATTCTTCCTGTAAGTACCGGCCCAGCTAAAAAATTAGATCAAAACGAAACTATAAAAAATGAAGAAAATACTATATTAGAAGAACATTTACAAATTGGTAATTTTGGAGGATTCCCATCTATTACCATCCCTAATGGATTTATAAATAACTTACCGGTAGGAATAAATATAACTGGAAATCGTTATAACGATCAAACCGTTTTAAATATTGCATATGCTCTCGAGCAACAAATGAATTATCAAAATCAAATTGCCAGAGAAATTAACAATTAGAAAGGATAGATATTATATGAACGAAAAAACAAAATATAAAGCCGTTATTGGTTTAGAAATGCACTGCGAATTAAAAAGTAATTCAAAAGTCTTCTCCAGTGCCAGAAATTCATTTAATGAAATACCTAATGATAATATCATGCCTTTAGACATGGGCTTCCCCGGTACTTTACCAGTAACTAACAAAAAATGCGTTAGTGATGCTATAAAAATGGCCTTAGTCTTAAATTGTCAAATCCCTAAATATATGACTTTTGATCGTAAAAATTATTATTATCCAGATTTACCAAAAGGCTATCAAATTACCCAATTTTATAATCCAGTAGGGACTAATGGTCACATTACTATTGAAGTAAATAAAGAGAAAAAGGATGTTTTAATCCATGATATTCACCTAGAAGAAGATGCTGCTTCTCTAGATCATTATGATGATATTTCATGCATTGATTATAATCGTTGTGGAGTTCCGCTATTAGAATTAGTAACTGAACCTTGTTTAAGTACCGCTGAAGAAGCCGTTGCTTTTCTAGAACACATGCGTAATACCTATCGTTATTGTGATGTATCAGAAGCCGATAGTAAAAAAGGTCAAATAAGATGCGACGTAAATATATCTATAATGGATTATGATTCTCAAGAATTAGGAACTAAAGTAGAAATTAAAAATGTTAACTCCTTTGGAGCGGTATATGATGTAATAAACTATGAAATAAATCGGCAAAGCACTTTAAAAGATTTAGGCCGTTATAATGAAGTAGAACAAGAAACGAGAAGATGGGATGAAGAAACCAAATCAACTATTAGAATGAGAAGTAAAGCCGATGCTATTGACTATAAATACTTCCCTGAACCTAATATTCCCCCTTATGAAATAACTAGTGCTTGGATAAACGAGATAAAAAGTTCTATCCCAATATTACCACTAGAAAGAAAAAATATTTATATGACTAAGTATAATCTTAATGATTATGATGCTTCAATAATTATTAAAAACAAAGCCATATCTGATTATTATGAAGAATGTCTAAAACTAAATATTAATCCTAAAATAGCCGCCAATTGGGTAATTACTCAAATAATTGGTAGTTTAAATGAATTAGACATCAACATTAATGATTTCTATTTAACCCCAAACTTATTAAAGCAAATAACCGATGCTATAGAAAAAAATATAATTTCTTCTAAACAAGCTAAAGAAATTTATCAAAAATCAATTGATGAACAAAAAGAACCTAAAAACTTTATTAGTATTGAGAACTCTCAAATTACAGATGAAACTGCATTACAAAAAATTATTACAAATATTTTAAATAATAATCAAACTCAAATTGAACAATATAAAAATGGCAAAACGAATTTATTCGATTACTTTGTAGGACAAGTAATGAAAGAAACTAGAGGAAAAGCTAATCCTACACTAACAAAAGAAATATTACAAAAAGAATTAAATAAATAAAAAGGAGAATATTATGAAAAAAATAAAATTAATTATTGCAATTATAATTGCTGCATTATTATTAATAAGTGGAGGATTTTTAATTTATATAAATTCTAAATATTTATCTAAAAAAGAAATAAAAACTAGAATAATAAATTATATGGAAGTAACAAATGACAAAGTATATTTCGAAGATATTGATTTAGAATTAGAAAAAGATTGGTATGATGTAAGCTTGTACTATAATAATCGTGAATATGATTTTAAAGTAGATGCAACAACTGGTAATATTATTGTAACAAACTATTATAAAAATAACACTGTTAATGAAGAAATAACCACTAATAATACATATGATAGTGATGAAGCTTTAAATATTATTCTTAAAGAAGAAAACCTTTCTTTAAATGATATTCAACTAACAAGAAAGATTCAAAAAATAGATGATAATAAATTAATATACGAAATAAACTTTATCTATAATAATAAAAAATATGATTATGAAGTTGATGCCACAACTGGGGCTATAATTAAAAAAGAAGTAGAAAATAATGAATATATTACTAATCCAACAGCCGAAATAACCGAAGATGAAGCATGGAATATCGTATTAACTGATGCTAAACTTAAAAAATCTGATATTAAAACTATTCAATCTATTTTGAAATATGATGATCATATGTTAGTATATGAAATAAAATTCTATTATCAAGATTTTGAATATGAATATAAAATATCTGCTCAAACCGGTTCTATTATAGACTTTGAAAGAGATTATATATATTCTTAATTATTAATTAGTCGTAAGACTAATTTTTCTTTTCTAAAACGTTATTGTATGATATACTTTTAATAGTAAAGAGGTGTTGGATATGTTTGGGAGAATTATATATTTAGGAGAAGGGGAAGCACAAGTTGAAAACAATCTCCTTCAAGGTGATGATAAAGATTTAATGAATGTTCATGTCATTTTTGAAGCTAAAGATCAAAGAATATTAGGAGAAGTAGAAGAAGTAAACAATTCTTTAATAAAAATAAGATTTTTAGGAGAATATATAAACAATAAATATGTTAGTGGCGTAATTAGGAAACCTTTATTATCTAGTAATATAAGATTAATTAACAATGAAGAACTTGAAGAATTAATGGGTACCTACAGCGATAAAACATTCAAATTAGGTCAAAGCTCTATATATAAAGACTCCACAGTATATGTAAACCTAAATGAACTATTAGCTAACCATATGGCTATATTCGGGAACTCTGGAAGTGGTAAATCTTGTGGTGTAGCTAGAATAGTTCAAAATATCTTTGGCAACCCTAATATGATAAGTTACAACGCTAATATCTTTATCTTTGATGCCTATGGAGAATATAAAAATGCTTTTTCTAAATTAAATGAATTAAATCCTAATTATAGTTATAAATTTATAACCACTAATCCCACTGATCCAACCGATATAATGCTAAGTATCCCCACTCATTTATTAAACCTAGATGATTATTCATTGCTACTACAAGTATCAAATCATAGTCAAATCCCAATCATTGAAAGAGCCTTAAAATTAGTTAAGATTTTTGCAACCGATAATCCAGAAACAACTCAATATAAAAATCATTTAATCGCTAAAGCCTTACTTGCTGTTTTATATTCCAATGAAACAACAAAAGAAAAGAAGAATGAAATATTTAAAATAATTGAAGTATGTCATACTAATGAATTTAATTTTAATGCTACAGTCCAAGGCCTTGGATATACTAGAAATTTTAGTGAATGTTTTGAAATAGATTCAAATGGTAACTTTGGTGAATCCGTTTTAATAAATGATTATATCTTAAAATTCATTAATGAAGACATTGAAAGTAAAATGCAAATTAAAGATACTTATTATACTCTTAAAGATTTTGCTAATGCTTTAGAATTCACTTTAATAAGCGAAGGTTTCCAACATAATGAAACCTTATATGATGATGCTATAATTCTAAAAGTACGTTTAAATTCAATTCTAAATAGTAAAGTAGGAACATATTTTAATTATCCAAATTATATTACATTAGATAACTATATTGCTTCCCTTGTATCAATGCCTAATCAAAGGAAAGCTCAAATTATCAATATTAATCTTGAAGACGTAGATGATACATATGCTAAAGTAATAGTTAAAATATTATCAAGAATGTTCTTTGATTTTGCTAAATCAAGACAAAAAAGAGCTAGTATTCCATTCCATCTTTTCTTAGAAGAAGCCCATCGCTATGTAAATAAGGATGCTGATACATTTTTAATCGGTTACAATATATTTGAACGTATAGCTAAAGAAGGAAGAAAATATGGCGTTTTATTAAATATTATTTCTCAACGTCCAGTTGAAATATCCGATACTGTTATCAGCCAATGCTCTAATTTCTTAATCTTTAAAATGACTCATCCTAAAGATATAGAATATATAAAAACAATGCTTCCTAATATTTCTGCTGATGTAGTCGAAAAACAAAAAATCTTGCAACCAGGAAACTGTGTAGGATTTGGTAGTGCTTTTAAATTACCAATGATTGTCAAATTAGAAATGCCATCACCAGCTCCATATTCAAGCTCATGCAATGTTAGTGAATGTTGGCGCTTAAAATAATTAAAAAAAGTGTAAATCTAATTGCTAAATTATTTCCTAATATGATATAATTAAATTACTCAAAGGTAAAGTTATTATCTTTTTCATAAAACCGAGTAAGTGATTTATTGGGAATTCGAATACTTAGTGGTGTTGAATAACGATTATTTTAGTCGGGCTCCTAAAGCTAAGTCTAGGATACCCACCTCGCGTGAGCGGGTTTTTATCACTAAGATAGTGCTTGCCTTTGGGTTTTTATATGGGTGATAATATGTTTGATAGATTAATAAAAATAATTGGAAATAATAATTTTTCTAAAATTCAAAAGTTAAATATTCTATTAATTGGTATAGGAGGAGTAGGGGGATATACACTTGAAACACTAACCAGAATGGGAATTCAAAATATTACAATCGTTGACAACGACACTATTGATATTACTAATCTAAACCGCCAATTAATTTCAAATCATAATAATATCAATCAAAGTAAAGTAATAGTTGCCCAACAAAGAATGCTAGAGATTAATCCTCAAATAAACATTAAAACCATTAATAAATTAATCTTGCCTAGTAATATAAATGAACTAAATATCGAAAATTATGATTATATAATCGATGCTTGTGACACAATAAGTACCAAAATTGCTTTAATTAATGAAGCTCATAATAAAAAAATAAAAATAATAACTTGTTTAGGTACAGGAAATCGTTTAGATTCTACCAAATTAGAAATAACTACCTTAGATAAAACATCTAACGATCCAGTAGCTAAAATAATGCGTAAATCGATTAATAATATTAATCATCATAAAATAAAAGTAATTTGGAGTAGAGAGGTTCCTGTTAAAACCCATGAAAAAACACCAGGTTCCAGTGTTTTAGTCCCTAGTGTTGCCGGTATATATTTAACCTCATATATTATTAATGATACATTAAATAAAGAGTAAAATCTTTATTTTTTCTTTATCAAAAAATCTACTAATAATATTGGATCTTCATAATTAACAATTATTTTATAAATAATATCAATTATTGGTAACTTTATTTTTTTCTTCTTTATTAATTTATAAATACTTTTTAAAGTATAATAACCTTCGACCGTATTATATTTTAAATATGTTTCTATTTCTTCTTTACTAGCTTTACTACCTATCATTCTTCCAAACGAATAATTACGACTTTTAACCGATGTACAAGTTAGTAATAAATCTCCTACACCAGCATATGACATTACCGTACTTTTTTTACCTCCCAATGAATCAATTAATGATTTTAAATCATGCAAAGCTTCTGTGATTAAAAAAGCCTGAGTTGACTCGCTATAGCCTAAACCACTTACCATTCCAGCCGCTAAAGCTATCACGTTTTTAATACTTCCACATATTTCAACACCTATTATATCATTAGTAGCTCTTAATTTAACTCGATCATTTTGTAACACATTTTTAATAACTTTACATGCTTTTTTAGAATTACATGCTAATGAAAATGCAATCGGCTCATTATGAGCTAAATCAATAGCAAAACTAGGTCCAGATATTATGCCAATATTTCTGGTATTGATATTTCTTAATACAACATCAATCAAAAAAGAGTAAGTATGTGCTTCTATTCCCTTTGAACCAATACATATAATTACTTTTTTACTAACTAAAGGTTTTAATTGTATAGCTGTTTCATCCATAAATCTCGCTGCAACCATAATAAATATTACTTCAACATCTCTAACTACTTCTATTAAATCATTACTCATTAAAACTTTAGGTATTTTAACTCCTGGTAAAACCTTGTTTAACATTCCAGTTTTATTATATTCAATAACTTTTTCTTGATTATCACTCCATATTTTAACTTCATGACCATTTTTCTTTAAGTTTAAAGCAATCCCTAGTCCAAAAGCTCCATTACCAATAACTGCTACTTTCATTTATTTTCTCCCTTCATCTCATTGTGTAATTTATTTAAGTTATCTTCGTATTTATTTTTACTTGGATTATAATACTTTTCATTTTTAATTAAATCTGGTAAATATTGTTGTTTAACATAATTATTAGGATAATCATGCGGATATTTATAGGCTGGATTACCATTTTTAATATGATTAGGTACGTTACCTGTATTTCCCTTTCTAATACGCTCTAAAGCGGCATCTAAAGCGACATGAGCACTATTACTTTTTGGCGATAAAGCCATTTCAACCACCACTGTCCCTAATGGTATTCTAGCTTCTGGCAAGCCAACCAATTCAGCAGCACTAATTGCAGCCATAACTTTCGGACCAATACTAGGATTAGCCAGTCCTATATCTTCATAAGCAATAACACTTAATCTGCGATAAATACTATCTAAATCCCCAGCCTCAATAAGTCTTGCCAAATAATGTAAAGAAGCATCAACATCACTGCCTCTGATCGATTTTTGTAATCCAGATAATACATCATAGTAACCATCTTCATTTTTATCATGAAAAAACACTGGTTTACTATTAACTTGCTTAATTAATTCAATCGTTATTATTTTATCATTAGATGCACTATAACAAACATCTAATATATTTAAAGCATTTCTAAAATCGCCACTACTTAAAATACTAATATAGTCAATTACTTCATCATTTATTTTAATATCAGGCAAGTAGGGGAGAATCTTCTTAATTCCTTTAACAATATCTTCCTTAGTTAATTCATATAATTCAAATATTTGACATCTACTTCTAATTGCAGGATTAATCGCATGATATGGATTACTTGTAGTTAATCCTATTAAAATAATTAAACCACTCTCTATATGAGGTAATAATAAATCCTGTTTATCTTTATTTAAGCGATGGATTTCATCCATAACCACAACCATTTCTCCATACATTTTGGCTTCTTCTATAACTATATCAAAATCACTCTTATTATTAATAGTAGCATTTAAAAATCGATATTTACAACCAAGTTCATTGACTATAGCATTTGCTATGCTTGTCTTACCAATACCTGGTTTACCATATAATATCATTGAAAATATTTTTTTATTTTTTACTAAATTATATAATACTTTCCCTTCACCAACTAAATGCTCTTGTCCTATTACATCAGCTAATTTTTTAGGTCTAACTTTATTTGCTAATAACTCCATGATATCACCTCTTTAATTATACAAAAAATAACGTAATTATGCTATAAATTATGCTATAATTTAAATAGATAGGGGAGGGAAAAATGAAAAATTATATTTATATACCACTATTAAATAAATACTTTGATTACTTAAAATATGAACGTAAATTAGCTAATAATACTTACATATCATACCAACAAAATATCAAGTCATATCAAAATTATTTATTAAATAATAAAAAACTAACTAAAGAGGACTCTAAATATAATCCCTTAATTTTAAATATAACTGAAGCTAAATTATTAAAATATTTTCATAATCTTAATTTAAGTCCTAAATCTTTAGCTCACCACATTACGGTAATAAAATCACTATATAATTATTTAGTCAGTGAAAATTATATACCTAAAAATCCTCTTGATAATATTAAATCTCCTAAATTACCCAAAAAATTACCTAAATATTTAACCGAAGAAGAAGTTAATAAACTTCTTAATATAAATTTATATACCCCATATGATTATCGTAATAAAGCCATGTTAGAACTATTATATGCTACCGGTATGCGCGTAAGTGAATTAATAAATTTAAAAATCAACGACATCGACCTAAATAATGCCTTAGTACGTATATTTGGTAAGGGGAGTAAAGAAAGAATAGTTCCTTTAAACGATATTTCCATAAAATATTTAGATATATATATTAAAAAATACCGTCCCATATTATTAAAAAACAGTATAAATGATGATTTATTTATTGGTAATACAACTCATAAAATGACTCGTCAAGGATTCTTCAAAATTTTAAAAAAAGAAATTCAACGCTGTGGAATTAAAAAAGAAGTAAGTCCCCATATTCTACGACATACCTTTGCCACTCATCTTTTAAGTCATGGCGCTGATTTAAGAGTTATTCAAATCTTATTAGGTCATGAAGATATTACTACTACTGAAATTTACACTCACATAACAAATGATAAAATAAAAAAAGACTACGAAGCATATCATCCTCGTAGTCATAAATAAAGAGGTCAGTATCTTTATTTACAATTGCTTTTAGCACTATTACGTGCAGAACTTTTAGCATTATTCTTAGCATTTGAACGTGCTTGATTTTTAGCACTATTTTTAGCTGAATTTCTTGCGTTTTCCATTTTTACTTACCTCCCACTATTATTATGGATAATATCTAAATTTTAATACTAAGAGACTAACTAAAATTAATGGAAAATTCCACCAATTAATATCATATAATTAATTGGTGATATTAATGAACTATTATATGCCTTTTATTTTATCATTTATTGCCGGTCTATCAACCACTATTGGCACCATATTTATTTTTTTTAAACCTAAAAACATTTACAAATTTATTCCCTTATGTTTATCATTCTCATTAGGAATTATGATTCTTATCAGTATTACCGATTTAATACCACTTTCATTTATTTCTTTATTAAATAACTATAATTTTATTAAAACTATTTGGATAAGTATATTTAGCTTTTTACTAGGTTTAATCCTAATAATATTCATTAATAATAAAATAAACATTAAAAATAACGATACATTATATAAAATAGGTATTTTATCAATAATAATTCTCGTAATTCATAATATTCCCGAGGGTATAGCGACATTTATGAGCAGTTATAAAGATTTAAATCTTGGAATATCTCTTACCATAGCTATCATGCTACATAATATACCCGAAGGCATATGTATTGCCGTTCCTATATATTATTCAACTAAAAATAAATTTTTAGCACTAAAATATACGTTAATATCCGGATTATCTGAACCATTAGGAGCTATTATTGCCTTTATCTTCCTTAAAAATTATATAAACGATATAACAATCGCAATCATTCTTATTTTTGTAGCTGGCATGATGATAACTTTAGCTATCAACGAAATATTTCCCGAAGCAAAAAGATATAATAATGATAAATATATAATTATTGGTTTAATATTAAGCATTATAACTATTTTCTTAAGTATAAAAGTAGGCTAGGGTAAAAATATATATAAAATATTACCAATAATAAATAATCAGTGAAATATTATATATAATTAATAATTTTATTAGTAACTATAGCTTTAACGATAAGCAAACAAAATATCAAATTATATTAATTAATTAAACATTTAATTTTATTCTATAACTTTATTTTTATAATTAAATTCAGTCAAGAGAAGAGTAAAGAATACTAATACCTAAATCGAATAATAAATAAATCTTCTAAATAATCGGTTAACATAATACTAATTATACGAACTTATATTAGCCATAATTTAAAGAATAAAATTACATTAAAACGCTTTATTATTATTTTATTTAATCATAATTATATTATCATAGACATATAATTATTAACCATAGATTACTCTCGATTCGTTTAAATGCATTATATTAATCTATTTATTGTATTATATTAATTATTAACTTATTTTAAATTATATCAAATGTTAATTTATATGAACAACTACAGCATTTATATAATTCAAAATTAATATTTATTAAATTATCCAAAATTTAATCATATAATCAATTATCATTTACAATTTTCGATAATAAAAAATTTAATCAGATTAATACAATATTATTAAATATTTACATAATATTATAGAATTATTTTCAAAATAAATTTCTTAGTATTTTTTAATAATTACTCTACTCCCCTACTTTGCTAAATATTTATATTTACATATTATTTACACAAATAAAAAACTTACTAAATATAGTAAGTTAAACCTTACGAGATTGGATCTCCGCCATTTTTTCAAACACTTCACTAGCATTTGAATTATTAAGTTCATTAAATCCCAATTCTCTAAGGGCTTGAATTTTAATCGTATTTAGTTGTTGAGTTCTAGATAACTTTTCTTCATTTTTAGCTTCAATTTCTTGTACAAATTTCTTATGGCTCTCAGCTAATTTACTCTTAGATGCTCCACCATTGTTATATAAAGTTAAAGCAGAATATAAAATTGATTCAAAAATAAATTGTTTTTCCTCTTGAAATTTAAATTCATCAGGATTAGTAAATCCCGTTGTTTTACTCATATAACCAAACATATATTTAATTTCCGGGACGTTATCTAAAGATTGTAAGCAATGATATAAGTATAAAATAGCATAATAATTTTCTTTTTTTTCTTCGCTTAACTTTTCTTTTAACAAATACGTTATATCAGTAAGTAAAGTTTGACTATCTTTATCTAATCCCTTAAAATCTAAATAATTTTCAATATCTGAGGAACTTTTAACACCTTGATTTAATCTACTTTCTACTGCCATTAAATAATCGGTGGTTACATCAATTTTGTTTATTGTTTCTTTGCTACCATCACTAATATCTAATAATTTGAATAATAATAATTTTTTTTCTTTTGGCCATTTATTAATATCATCTAATTCTAGATAATTATAAACCATTTGGCGTGAAACTCCTAAATATTTAGCTAAACGAACTTTAGATATTCCTAATTCTTGAAATAATTCATTTAATGTTTTCATAATCATATCACTCCTTCAACTATTTCAGTTTAATTATATCACAACGACTTTACATGTCAAGTAAATAACCTAAACAATTAATTAAGATACCAAAGTTTTTTACCATCTTTTTTTACTGATTCAATAATGCCACTTCCTAAGCATTCATCACCAAGATATAAAACACATGCTTGCCCAGGCGTTACCGCTTTTGCCGTACATTCGTAGCTTACTATAATATTATCATCATCTAAATAAATTAAATTAACAGGAATATCTTCTCCTCTATATCTAAATTTAGCCGTACAAGATTCAGGTCTTAAAGAAGATATAAAATTAATATTAGATATAAGACATTCATCACTCATTAAATATTTATTATCCGTCCCAAAAGCTACATACAAAGTATTAGTTTCAACATCTTTACCACATACATAATGTCTTTCTAAATTACCACTTATTCCTACATTTTTTCGTTGCCCAATAGTATAATTCATAAGGCCAGTATGTTTACCAATTATTTTCTTAGTTTCAACATCTATTATGTTTCCAGGATTTGGTTGTAAATAATTTGATATAAATTTTTGATAATTTCTTTCTCCAATAAAACAAATTCCGGTAGAATCTTTTTTCTTTGCTACAATTAAATTAAGTTTATCAGCTATTTCTCGTACTTCTTCTTTAGTTAATTCACCAACTGGGAACAAAACATTTTCTAAGTTTTTTTTAGGAACTTGTGCTAAAAAATAAGTTTGATCTTTATTTTTATCTACTCCTTTTAATAATTTCCCATCATTTAAACGAGCATAATGCCCCGTAGCAATGTATTGTGCTCCTAATTTTAATGCTTCCT
>CALWAM010000009.1 GCA_944373135.1 uncultured Bacilli bacterium
ATAGAGCATACGCCTTCTAAGCGTACGGTCAAGTGTTCGAATCACTTCGGGGACACCAAAATAAAAATAAACGACTTATGTCGTTTTTTTTATTTTCAAATCTATAAAATTAGTAGTTTTACTCTTGTAATTAGATTTCGTTTATAAATTATTTCCTATGTGAAGAATTATAAAAAAAATTACACATTAGTGTAATTAAATAGTCATCAATTCAGTTTCTTTTTCTTTGTATTTTTCATCAACGATTTTATTGTACTTATTTATTAATTCTTGGATGTCTGCTAATTCAGACTTTTCTTCATCTTCTGGCAACTCTAATTTTTTAATTTCATTATTGGCATCTTGTCTTATATTTCTCAAAGCTACTTTAGCTTCCTCTGCGATATTTTTTGCTTGTTTAACATAATTTTTTCGTGTTTCCTCTGTTAGTTTAGGAATAGTAAGAATTATCATTTCGCCATTATTAGTTGGCGTTATACCAAGATTGGCTTCATTAAGGGCACGATCAATATCTTTTAAGCAGCTTTTGTCAAATGGTTTAATAAATAACTCACGAGCCTCGGGAACAGTAATAGTTGCTAAGCTTTGAATTGGCGTAGGAGTGCCATAATATAATACATTAATACCATTTAACATTGCTGGATTAGCACGACCAGCTCTAATGCTTATCAATCTGTTTTCTAAACTAGTAATTGCTGTTTGCATTCTTTTTTCAATATCATTAAATTCCATACATTCTCCTTATTAATTAAATATTGTTATGCTATTATTATAACTATTTTCTCCGGTTGTGACAATATAATTTATGATAAAATTATCATTATCATCAACAATTATTTTTATGCTATTTTTAAGATTGTCATTAATTTCATTTAAATTTTCATTTTCTTTTATTTTATTAATAATATCTTCCATGTTATATCCATAAAGGCTCAATAATTCAGTATTTGATAAAATGTTACCTTTTTCGACACTAAAATTGTAAATTTCTTGAGTTAAATCTTCCATGTCACCAGTTGCATAATATCTATAAGATGTCACACTTAAGCTAACGGTCTTTGATGAAAAATAATAATTATAATCTATTACATTAGCACTATATATGTCATCATCGTAATATAAGATTTCTTTATCAGTAGTATTAATCTCACTAATCTTAATGTAATTACGATCTAAATTCTTCATCTGTTCATTTAATTTATCTTGTAAGTCACTGGCTTCTTGGGTATTGATATTAATGTTAATAGTAGGATAACATATTTGTAAGCTAGTACTTAAACAAGTATTATCTGTTAAATTTATATAATCTTTATTTTTATCTTTTTTTATATTAACATTGGTAGTTGTATCATTTGCTAAATTATTATCCTTTTTAGCAGTAATTAAATAATATCCTCCAACAATTAAGCCAATAATAAAAATAACGAATAAAATAAATGACATTTTATTTTTTTTATATGTTTCCATATGGAGCTCCTTCTAAAGTTAGGTTTTCATATAAAGTGTTTTTAAATTCAATTATTTTATCAGCTGTCCAATATTCATCAGGAGTAACATCTCCTTTGACTAAAGCACTTTCATCATTTTCATAAATTATAATGCCATCTTTTACGACAAATAAATTTGGAACAAATAAATAAGAATCTCCACCATCAGTATTTACTAAATAATCTTTAGTTTCTTCTAATATAGATTTAAATATTTTACTCATTTCACTACGATCTTTTAATAAATCATAGTAATATATTGTATCTATATTTTTATCATTAGCAACTTCAGATAAATACTTAGCATATTTTTGAGACCATACATCCTTGGCATATCCCATAAATATATAACCAGACTTGTTTTGGAAAATGTCTAGTACTTCTTTACCTGTTACATATTTAAACGGATTATTAATGGATACTTCGGGATATTCATTATTAAATCTTTCAGAATCTGACAATTGTTTTTTCTCAGTATTATATTCTTGATTTCCAAGATAAATAAAAGCTCCTATTAAAGCAATAAATGCTACTACATAAAGTATTTTTTTGATCATCTTTTTCATTATTTCACTTCCTATTTTAATCTTATCATAAATTGCAAAATAAAAAAAGCACCAATGCTTGGTACTTTACTATTTAGTTACTTGAGCCATTACTTCGCTAGCAAAATCTTCAGTTTTCTTTTCGATTCCTTCCCCTACTTCATAACGAATCATAGCAACAAGTTCTCCACCATTATTTTTTACATAAGTAGAAACATTAATATCATTATCTTTAATAAAAGCTTGATCGGCTAAACAAATTTCTTTAAAGAATTTCTTTAAACGACCTTCAACCATTTTTTCAGCAATTTCAGTAGGTTTTCCTTCATTAATTGCTTGTTCTTTAAAGACACTTTTTTCTCTTTCAATTACTTCAGTTGGAACTTCATTTTCAAAAACATATTCTGGTTTCATAGCAGCGGCTTGCATAGCAACATCTTTAGCAACTTCGTCATTTGCCCCTTTAATTTTAGTTAATGCGGCAATTCTACCACCCATATGTAAATATGTTCCGAAATGTTCATCATTTTCTTTAGTTAAAACAGCAAATCTTCTAAATGATAATTTTTCGCCAATTTTAGCAGTTTTTGAAATAATCAAATCATTTAAAGTTCCTTCTTCATATTTTAAATTTAAAGCACTTTCCATATCAGTTACATCGCTATTTAAAATAGTGTTTCCAATAATATCAAGCATGCTTTTAAATTCTTCATTTTTGCTAACAAAATCGGTTTCTGAATTAACTTCCAATATTACAGCTTTATTAGCATTAGTATAAATGCTTGCTAAACCTTCAGCAGCTATTCTTGATTCTTTTTTATTAGCTTTGGCAATTCCTTTTTCGCGTAAATAATCAATAGCTGCTTCCATATTTCCGTTAGTAGCTTCTAGAGCGTTTTTGCAGTCTAACATTCCTGCTCCAGTACTTTCCCTTAGTTCTTTTACTTGTTGAGCACTAATCATATTATTTTTCCCTTTCCTTATTTAGTTAAATTTTCTATTAGTTCAGCTTTTTTCATTGTCGAGTAACCTTTTATACCTGCTTCTTTAGCAAGAGATTTTAGTTCAGAAATAGTCTTATCTTTTAAATCAGTAGTTGGATTTTCATTTTCTTGTTTTGATTCTGGTTTAGAATTCTTTTTTTCTTCTTTTTTATCTTCAGTTTCCTTAACTACTTCGGTTTTTTTTTTTTTTTTCTTTGCTTTTTTCAATTCTTTTTTAGATTCTTTTTTGTCTTCTTTAGTATTTTTTTTGTCTTCTTCAGTAACGAAGTCAATCATTTCAAGGTTATTAGCTTCACAAATAGCATTACTTAAAACTCCTAAAACAACTTTTACCGCGCGAACAGCATCATCATTACCTGGAATTACATAATCAACATCATCAGGATCACAGTTAGTATCAACGATACCAAATACTGGGATATTTAAGCGACGAGCTTCACGAATAGCGTTTATTTCTTTTTTAGGATCAGTAATAATTAATGCTTGTGGTAATTTGTACATATCACGAATACCACATAATAATTTATTTAATTTTTCATATTCTTTTTTGATCTTAATTACTTCTTTTTTAGGTAGACGTTCAAATACTCCGTTTTCTTCCATCTTTTCGATTTCTTCTAATCTCTTAACTCTTTTTCTAATAGTGCGGAAATTAGTTAAAGTTCCACCTAACCATCTTTCTGTTACATAGAAAGATTTACTTCTTTGAGCAGCTTCTGTACTTGCTTCGTTTGCTTGTTTTTTAGTACCTACAAATAAGAAAGTACCACCATTTTTAGCGATATTATTAATCTCTTTGTACGCTTCTTCAATACAAGCGACAGTTTTTTGTAAATCAATGATATGAATATCATCTCTTGTTTGGAATATATATTCCTTCATTTTTGGGTTCCATCTTTTGGTTTGATGTCCAAAGTGAACTCCAGCTTCTAATAAATAACTTATTGAAACTACGGCCATTAAAAATTCCTCCTTTTGTTATGCACCTATTTACTTCAACTTTAATTACCACCTCTTCGGCACTCGGTAAATTAAATCCATAAATATGCTTATTTGCTTTAAAAGCCATAATTATTCTATCAAAAAATATTTTTTTTAGCAATACCATTATTACTAATATATAAAAAAAGAGAATAATTATTCTCTAACCTTTTTGTTTAAACAACTAATTTTGCTAATAATAAGTCTAATAATTAATACCAAAATATAAGCAAATAGTGAATATATAAATAATGTTTGATAAATACTTAATAAATTTTCATTCATTTCATATAAAATAAAAGGAATAATACTTATTAAGACAATAATAATGATGGGTATTAAATCTTCTTTATTTAATTTGTTTTTACTAATATTTCGCTTATCATAATAAGAATTTACAAACAAATATAAATTTATGACACTGAATAACATTTTATCAACAATATAATCATCATATTTAGAAAAATAATAAAATAGTACTATTAATATTAATATATCAAAATGAATAATATTATTAAAATGTTTTTTTAACCAGGAAAAGTTTATCTTTTTATATTTAGTTTCTTTAAGAGCGATATGGATTAATTTGCTATAAAAAAGTATCCATGGAATAAATGTTATATATATTATTATTTTGTTAATCATACTACCAATTCCTTCTTGTATAATTATACAAAATAATTTTTTATCTGACAACAAGTTTACCATGAAATTTATTATGATATTCATTTACTAATTCTAAAATCAAGGGTGATGTTTTAAACTCTTTAATAACAGTCAAAACAATATTATCTATATCATAATCATTAATAATATTATAAAGACGTTTTTTTAAGACTTTAATTAAATACTCATCGATTGGGGAATCTATATTAATATATAATGTTTCATTTGTATAAAATATGTTCATAAGTACCTCCTGTTAATAATTTAACAAATAATAATATGATTAAAAATAGTTTCGACAATTAATGACAAAAGTTCTATTATTTATTATAATGATATTGGTGAGATATATGAAATTAGCATTTTTGATATTATTAAATAAGTTTATTACGTTAGGTTGTAAGTTACTAGGTAAAAATGGAACGGTTTTACCAGGTAATATTATATATGATCATTTTGATAAAAAGATCTTAGAAAAAATTAAATATCCTAAATTAGTGATTGCAGTTACTGGTAGTAGTGGTAAAGGAAGTACAGTTTTTTTAATTAATCATATTTTAACTAAAAGTGGATATAGTGTTGTTTATAATAATTCTGGAAGTAATGGAGTATTAGCAGCAACAACATTAATATTAAATAACTGTGATATAAAAGGGAATTTTAAAAAAGATGTATTATTATTGGAGATGGATGAAAGACATTTAAAGCTAGTTTTTACCAAACATAAACCAACACATTTGATCATCACGAACATTACTAGAGATCAACCAGTTAGAAATACTAGTCCTTATGTCGTATTTAATGATATAAAACAAGGAATTGGAAAAAATACCCATTTGATTATTAATGCAGATGATGCAATTGTAAATGAAATTAGTTTAAATTATAAGCATGTTACAACTTATGGAGTTGCTAAAACTAAAGACAGTTATAAAAAAAGTCGATTACAAGTGGCGGACCAAGCTTATTGTCCAGTATGTCACACAAAGCTTATATACGATTATTATCATTATGGACATTTAGGTTCTTATCATTGCCCTAATAATGATTATCAAAGAGGCAAACCAGATTATGAAGCTAAAAATGTTGATTTAAATAAAAAAGTGATGAAAATAAATAACGAAACAATTAAGTTAGATAATGATGTTTTATATGCCTGCTATTATGAACTGGCAGCTTATACTTTAGGAAAAGTATTAAATATAGATGATAAAATATTAATAGATTCTTTTAATAAAGATGCGCTTGAACATAAAAGAGGAAAAAAATATCATATTGGTTCTAGAGAGATTATAATGTTAGAAAGCAAAAACGAAAACAATTTAAGTTATTATCAAAGTTTAAGATATATTAAAAATTATAAAGAGAAAAAAAGTGTAATTTTAGGATTCAATAATGTTTCAAGAAGATATAAAGAAAATGACTTATCTTGGTTATATGATACAGAGTTTGAATTATTAAATGATGAAAATATTGATAAAATTTTTTGTATTGGAAGATTTAGATATGATGTCGCTCTTAGATTAGAATATGCTAAAGTTGATAAGCATAAAATTATATTAGTTGATGATTTAAATGAATTAATAAATTTGGTAAAAAAGAAAAGTAAAGGAACAATATTTACAATGGTATGCTTTGATATGACACAAATTATTAAATCTTTGATTGAAGGAGATAAGAATGAAGACATTTAAAATAGCACATTTATTTTATGACTTACTTAACATGTATGGAGAAAATGGCAATGTTAGAGCATTAGTTAAAAAATTAGAAGAACAAGGAATTAAAGTTAGAGTAGACTTTTTAAGTTTAGAGGATGATATAAAATTTAATAATTATGACTTAATATATTTTGGAAGTGGTAGTGATGAAAACTTATTACTAGCCGCTAACTATTTAAAAAAATATAAGGATGAAATAATAAAAGCTATAAATGATAAAAAATATTTTATTGTTACTGGAAATGGCTTAGAAGTAATAGTTAACTTAAACGTATTAGATTTTAAAATAAAACAAATTCCATTCCAAATTATTGGGGAACAAGTATATGAATCAAAATTGATTAAACATAAAATAATAGGTTTTCAAAATAGACATAGTATTATAGAAGAATGTCATGAAGAAAATTTGTTTTCAGTTATAAGCGGAACCGGCTGGTCTATTAAAGGAAAATATGAAGGAATTAAAAAAAATAATTTTTATGGAACTTATTTATTAGGGCCATTATTAATTAGAAATCCCTACTTTCTTGAATATTTAGTTAAAGATATTTTAAAAGATAAGTATAAAAAAAGTAAAGAAGATATTTCTTTTAAGGCTTACCATGAATTTATAAAAAATTTTGTTAATTAAAAACTTTTCAAATAATGAAAAGTTTTTTTAATTTAATAATTCGTTTAATTTTTTTAAGGTAGCTAGAAATGCTTCTTCTTTATCATAAGATAAGACAAAGTTATGGTCTTGTTTTGATTTCTCGCTATTATCTGTAGAAATTGAAATATTATTAGTATCAATTTCTTTAATATTAATACCAAGATTAGAGTTTTCTTCTTTATAATTAATAGCATAATTTTTTTGATGATTAATTAGCTCATCATAACTAATAATTGCTTTTTCTTCTTGTTCTTGCTCATAAGCAGTTAAATCGATATTATTACTTGGTCTTTCGTCGATTTCTTTGGCGATAGAAGCTAAATCAAGATTCTCTTCTTCATTAGATTTTTCTTCATTAAACAGCAACTCATCATCTTCACTATTACGGACAATGTATATTAAGGAAACAATCAAAATGATTAAAATCATTATTGAAAAATAAAAAACAAAATCTACTAAAGTTAATGTTTTAACAAAATCCAAAATATCATCTATTATACTAACCATAATATTCACCACACTTGTATTTTATCATGATTGGATGTTATTTTAAACTATTTAGTTTTATATTTACATTATGATTGACTTAGTCCTGTATATGATTTGTAAATAATATTATATAGTTCTTTGTCATACAAGATTAATATTTTCCCATTTTTAAAATATATAGTATATTCATCTTCTTTTTCTACAAATGTTCTTATATTATAAAAATGATATTTAAGATTTTTATTAATTATGTATATACAACTATCGGCTATTTTAAAATCATAATAATTTATTTGGTAATTAACTACTGCCAGAACATGTTTTTTCAAAAAATTGGTATCCACTTTTTACTCCTCCATAAAAAAAGTACAATAATAAATTATTGTACAATATAGGGATCACTTATTGATCCGGTTCCAGTTACAGTGACATTTTTAGATAAATTTATGACAGGCCTTAGGCCTTTTTCACTAGTTATTACTGTGCTGTCAATAATGTTATTGACTCCAGCATTTAAAGAATACATATATAGTTCATTGTTATTAGTGTTGTAATAACTTGGTGACATTGTCCACCAACCAGATTTTATTTTAGCATTATATAAATAATTATTAGTATTAGCATAGTTACTATAACTTCCTGCATAAATAGCCTCCATAACGTTTATTAAGCCAATTTTAGCAGTTATACTATTAGTGCATTTAAATGTTACGATTTCATTTTTGATATTATTATAGTTTTGATATATTTCATTGTATCCATCTATAGTTGGGTTTTGATAATCGTTACAAAATGCGTTTTCACTTATCTTTATATCGTTATCCTTTAAATTTGTTTCATACCAAGAATCTAATAATGTCTTTATTGTACTATTATTAAAATTATAGCTTTCTGTTATATTATTTTCATTAATTGTATTATATATTGTTGTTTCATCTAATATGTTATCTAAAATTAAACGAACACTGCCATCGCCATTAATTCTTATTATTCGCCATGTATAACCACTAAATGAGACATAATTATTTTCAACTTTCCCCCTGAAATAATAAGTATTGCCGTAATCATCTTCAGCCATGATAAGGCCCTCATCGGTAGTTGATTTTTCTTTTCCAGGAATAGTTAATGCAGATTTAATCGGGTTATTCTCTAATAATATATTGGCAAAAGTTTTCTTTGTTTCTTCAGAATTATCCTCGACATAATTTACCTTTTCAATTTTTATTTTTCCCCCTATTTCACCAATGTTATTACTTATATTTTTAATAGAGAGAGTATAAGATTGAATAGTATTTGCAGGTATTTTTATTTGGTTAATTAAAACGTTTGCTTCTTTAGGATAATTGCCATTATTTATGGTACCACCATTATTAGTAGATGTTAAATTAATTACGACTTCGCCATCAATTATATTCAAGACCTCGTCTAAACCAAAGGAATAATACATATCTTTTTCGCTTCCATTTGTTACGGAAAAATCTATCATAATCTCTTCGTTAGGTTTTAATATTTTATCAGTAATTGTATCAGATGTAAAATAATTAATACTTAATTCCTCGTTAGTTACAACTAAAGCATAATTATCATTTTCTATATTTTTAGGCGAAAAACTATAAGATACACCAAGAAGTGTAAGTGATGTAATCATTAAAATTAATATAAATAGTGTTATCTTATATCTTACTTTCATCTGCATCTATCCTTCATAATAAGTATAACAAATAAAGGAGTTAATTAACAAGAATTATTCTCATTTTTTTAGAATTTTAACACTTTTTTTCATAAAAAAATACTTTTATAAGTATTTTTTAAAATTTTTAAATTCAGATTCATTTTTTAAATCCGTCAATGACAATTCTTTTATTAAATCTTTTTGATTACGGTCTAATTTAGTTGGAGTAATAACATTAATTATAATATACATATCTCCTTTAGATGATTGATTATTAGGATCAGAGATACCTTTATTTCTAATACGTTGTTTTTCTCCAGATTGAGTTCCCGGTTTTATTTCAAGAAAAAGATTGCCATATAAGGTTGGTATTTCTATTTCTCCACCGAGAATAGCAGTGGCGATATCAATTGGGACTTCTAGATATATATCTAAATTATCGCGTTTGAAAAGTGGATGTTCTTTAACTCTAAATTCTAGGTAAATATCCCCATTTGGTCCCCCATTTTTACCAGCTGGTCCTTTACCACTTATCCGTAATCTTGTTTCATTATCTACTCCAGCAGGGATATCTACATCAATATTTTTGCTTTTATTAACATGTCCAGTTCCATGGCATTTGGAACAAATACGTTTAAATGATTGACCAGTACCATTGCAATCTGGGCATTCTCTTTGACTTTGAAAGGTACCAAATATTGTGTTTTGATTTGTTACAACACGGCCACGGCCCTGACAAGTTTGGCAAGTAGTTTGTTCGTATCCACCTACTCCGCCACATTCATCACACTTATCATCCATAGTCACTTTTAATTCTTTTTGGCAGCCGAAGACTGCTTCTTCAAATGTTAGATCAATTTTGATTAATAAATCTTCGCCTTTGGCCTTACGGCTACGAGAACGGGATTTGTCTCCAAAGTCAAATGATACACCAAATAAATCACTGAATATACTTCCTAAATCCAAGTCATCGTCAAATGCACTGCTCCAAGAAGAAAAACCACCATTACCAAAACCGCCAAAACCTTGATTAGATGAATTAGTGTAAGCCTCATGGCCGAATTGATCATATTGCTTTCTTTTTTGTTCATCGCCTAATACAGCATATGCTTCACCAATCTCCTTAAATTTTGCTTCAGCTTCAGGCGTTTTGTTTAAATCTGGATGATATTTTTTAGCTAATTTACGAAAAGCGCTTTTAATTTCCGCTTGAGTTGCATCTTTTGATACACCTAATATTTCATAATAATCTTTTTTTGCCATTACTTCGTCACCTCTTATTGATTATAAATATTTGTAAATTCTTCTATTAAGTTATCAAATGTTTTGATAGCACTATTTACTATTTTATCATCGTTCATATCAATATCAAGCATTTTTAATGCATCTAATGGATACATACTACTTCCTACTTTTAGGAATTCTTTATATTTATTAATATATTCTTGATCGTTATTTAATATACGACTAGTAATATATGAAGCAATTGAAATACCGGTAGAATATTGATAATTGTAGTAGTTCATATAGAAATGAGGAATTAACATCCACCCATATTTAAAGGAATCTCCTGGTTTACAATTATCTTGATAATCTAAATAATTAAGATGTTCCCATATTGAATTTAAATCTTCATTAGTTAAAACGTCCTTTTTAGCAAGACGCTCATGAACTTCAAGTTCAAACCAAGCTCTTTTGCTAGTACTAAACAAATTGCCTAAATACAAATCTATTAAATGATCAAGAATATGTAATTTTTCTTCTTTAGAATCACTATGATCTATTAAGTATCTTGATAATAATATTTCATTGGTAGTCGATGCTATTTCTGCTAAAAATATAGGATTATCGTGATATATAAACGGTTGCTTTTGATTGGAATAATAACCATTTATGGCGTGGCCAATTTCATGAGCAAGAGTGGAAACATCATAAAATTCATTTTCATAATTAGTTAAAATATACGGATGAGGAAAATAGTTGGGCATACTAAAAGCACCACTTATTTTGCCAGCATTATGATAAACATCAATCCATCTTTCACGAAAACACTTTTTTACTAAATCAGTATAATCTTTACCTAAAATACTTAATCCATTAACAATAATATTTTCGGCATCTTCATATTTATATTTTTTAGATGAACTAGGGGCTAAAGGAAGATTTAAATCATATGGTTCAATTTTTTTAATATGATTTACTTTTTTAAAAAGTTGTAAATATTTTATAAAAGAAGCATTATTATTTTTTATTCTAGTTATATGATTAATATAAATTTCTGGTTTTATATTATTTTTACTTAATGAACTTTCTAAAGCATCTTTATAGCCATGTATTTCGGCATTTAAATTTTCAGTTTTCATATGATTTATAAGAGCTTCACTTATTATTAAGTTATGTTGTTTATAGGCATTATAAAGTAATTTGTAAACAGTCTTTCTTACTCGCTTACTTTGGCTTTGAGAATATATTTTATAATTACTTGTAGTTAATTCAACGAAATTATTTTCTTCATCTTTAAAAGTACCAAATTTCATTTCACTATTAGTTAGTAAATTATATATATCATTATAGCCTCCTAATATGCTATTATAACTGCTTATTATGCTTTCTTCTTTATCAGATAACACATGATCTTTATTCCGTAAAATATCTTCTAAATAAAAACGATATAATTCTAAATCGGAATTTTCACTAATATACTTATTAATTAATTCCTTATCTTTTTTTAATATTTCGGGTTCAACGAAGCTTAATTCTTCATTGACTTTGGTTACTAAATTTTCTACTTCTTTTAATAAAGCATTATTTTGAGGATTACTTAAATCTTCATCTCTTTTTAAATAAGCATATACATCAAGTTTTGTTAATTTCATTATAAGATTATTCTGAAATTGTAAAAAAGCAAGAAGATTGTTACTAGATGTTAATAATGTCCCTTTATATTTAGAAATTTCGATAGTCATGGCTTTTACTTCATCAATGTCATTATCAATTTCTTTTTGACTACTATAAATAGCTTTTAAATCCCAAGTATATTTTTCGGGAATTTCCGTTCTTTTTTTTTCTTTTTTTATTATCATAAGTGATCCTTTCAGTTATTAAGATAATGAAAGAGAGGGATTCTCTCTTTCATTATTTTTCTTCATATTTAGCTTCTTTGACGTCGTCTTTTTTAGTTTCTTGATTTTCATTATTTGCAGCTTGTTGTTTAGCAGCTTCTTCATATATCTTAGTTGCAAAGGCCATAGCTTTTTCTTGAAGGGCACTAGTTTTAGATTTAATATCATCAACGTTAGTTCCTTCTAGAGCTTTTTTCAAATCAGCTATTTTTGCTTCGCAATCTTTCTTATCTTCATCACTAATTTTGTCACCTAAATCTTTCATAGATTTTTCAGTTTGGAATATTAGAGAATCAGCTTCATTACGAGCATCGGCTTCTTCTTTACGTTTTTTATCGGCCTCTTTATTAGCTTCAGCTTCTTTGACCATCTTGTCTATTTCTTCGTCAGTTAAATTAGTACTTGCAGTAATTGTAATACTTTGTTCTTTATTAGTTCCTAAATCTTTAGCACTAACATGAACAATACCATTAGCATCGATATCAAATTTAACTTCAATTTGAGGAACGCCTCTTGGCGCAGCTGGAATACCAGTAAGTTGGAATCTTCCTAAAGTTTTATTATCTGCTACCATAGGTCTTTCGCCTTGAAGAATGTGAATATCAACGGCAGGTTGATTATCTACAGCAGTACTGAATATTTGACTCTTACTTGTTGGAATTGTCGTATTTCTTGGAATTAAGACAGTCATAACATTACCTAATGTTTCAATACCAAGTGATAATGGAGTAACATCTAGTAATACTAGGTCTTCTACTTCACCAGTTAAGACTCCACCTTGAATAGCAGCTCCCATAGCAACACATTCGTCTGGGTTAACTCCTTTATTAGGTTCTTGGCCTAATTCTTTTTTAACTAATTCTTGAATGTATGGTATTCTTGTTGAACCACCTACTAATAATACTTTATTAATATCTTTACTTGTTAAATTAGCATCTTTAAGAGCTTTTCTAACAGGTTCCATAGTACTATCAAATAGATCACGACATAAATCTTCTAATTTAGCTCTTGTTAATGTTACTTCTAAGTGTAATGGTCCTTCACTACCTTGAGTAATAAATGGAATACTAATTTGGGTAGTAGTCATTCCAGAAAGATCTTTCTTAGCTTTTTCAGCCGCATCTTTTAATCTTTGAACAGCCATTTTATCTTTAGATAAATCTACGCCATTTTCTTTTTTAAATGTTTCAACAAGGTAATCAATAATTCTTTGATCGAAGTCATCTCCACCTAATCTATTGTTACCAGCTGTTGATTTAACTTCAAATACCCCATCACCTAATTCGAGGATTGAAACATCGAATGTTCCACCACCTAAGTCGAATACTAAAATAGTATGGGTATTATCTTGTTTATCAATACCATATGCAAGAGCAGCAGCTGTTGGTTCATTAATAATTCTTTCTACTTCTAAGCCGGCAATCTTACCAGCATTTTTAGTAGCTTGTCTTTGTGAATCATTAAAGTATGCAGGAACAGTAATAACGGCTTTAGTAACTTTTTCGCCCAAATAAGCTTCAGCATCGCTCTTTAATTTCATAAGAATCTTAGCACTTATTTCTTCTGGTGTATATTTCTTACCATTAGCTTCTACTTTTTCGTTTGTTCCCATTTTTCTCTTAATAGATGAAATTGTATTTTTAACATTAGTTACAGCTTGACGTTTAGCTGTTTCACCTACTAATTCTTCATCACCTTTAAAGGCAACAACACTTGGTGTTGTTCTATTTCCTTCAGAGTTAGGAATAACTTTGGCTTCTCCTCCCTCTAATACTGCGACACAACTATTAGTTGTACCTAAGTCTATACCTATAATTTTACTCATAATATCAAATCCTTTCTTATTTATTAACTTTGACCATTGCTGGTCTTAGTAATTTATCTTTATACATATAACCTTTTTGTAATACGTCTAATACTACATTAGGTTCTTCTTCTATAACTTCTTCTGCTAATACAGCTTCCATGTAATTAGGATCAAATTGTTTGTTTAAACAATCAATTTCGGTTACACCTAATTCTTTTAATATGTTAACTAAATTAGCATATATAAGTTTGAAGCCTTCTAGATATTTTTCATCAGTTGTCGTATCCATCATTATAGCGCGATCAAAATTATCTAATACAGGAAGTATTTTTTTTATGACATCTTCACCATTGTATTTTAATAATTTTTCTAAATCTTCGTTATAATGTCTTTTTATATTTTGCATTTCTGCACTAACACGAAGTATTTTATCATTTAAATTGGCATTTTCTTGTCGTAATTTTTCTACTTCGCTATTTTTTTTATGTTTTACTTCCTTTTTTTCTTCTTTTTTAAATTCTTTTTCTTCCAAGGTTATCCCTCCTATTTCTTTTCATTTAAATTATCATGAATATAATTCAGAAGTCCAACTACTTTGGCATATTCCATTCTTTTAGGACCAACAATAGCAATTGTTCCTTCTTCACCATGATAATTATATTTACTAGTTATAATTGTAACATTGGGATCAAAATTGTTTTCTTCTCCAATGAATATTTTTACTCCATCGTCATCATTTTCGATTTTTCGAACTAAGGTTTCATCTTCAAATTTGCTGACAATCCTTTTTATGTCATTTACATTGCTATATTCCGGATATTTAAGCAAATTGGCTTTACCACTGAAGAAAATATTTTCGGTATTTTTACTAAAGTCGTTAAAAGCATCATAAAAAATGTTATATACATATTCATATTGCTTAATTTTTTTGGCAATAATCGGTTTTATTTCATACTCTAATCTTTGACTTACTTCATTGATTGGTGTACCCGTTAACATTTTATTGATAATTTCACAGGCTTTAACTATTTCGTTCACATCAGCATTTTTAGGTAAAGTATATTGACGATTTTCAACAATTCCTTTGTCCGTACAAACCAAGGCAACGATATTTGAATTAGCAAGAGGAATAATACTCACTTGCTGCAAGGTATTATCTGATGAACTTTTTCCTAAAACAACACTAGTATAATTAGTTATTTCGCTAATTATTTCGACACACTTTGTGACAGCATCACTAATTTCAATTTCATGGTTATGAAATATAGTTTGTAGTTTTAAGACATCTTCGCCAGTCATTTCTTTAGGTTTCATTAAATTATCAACATAATATTTATAACCTTTTTCACTTGGTATACGTCCACTACTTATATGATTCTTTTCAATATAACCAAGGTCTTCTAAAACGCTCATTTCATTACGAATAGTCGCGCTCGAACATTTAAATTTTTTACAAAGTGATTTGCTACCAACAGGTTTAACTAGTTTTATATAATTTTCAACAATTTCTTTTAATAACTGTTCTCTCCGTTCATTCATATTATCACCTAGCACTTATTATATCCAAGTGCTAAATACATTATAATACTATGAATTAGCACTTGTCAATATGTATGTGCTAATTTTTTTAAAAAAATTATTTTACAGGTTGAGAATAAATACATCCACAATAATTTTGGCGATATAAGTTGTATTCACGGCTTAATTCGATGCTTCTTTTATAACCATTTTTCTTTTTAAAATCAGAAGGAAGATAATTTATATTATATATTTTTGATAATTCATAGCCTATTTCATTAATTAAGGTACTATTTTTATATGGGCTTACTGTCAAGGTAGTAGCAAAATAATCATAAGCGTGCTCTTTTGCTAATTGAGCAGTTTTATTTAGTCGTAAGTAAAAACATTTATGGCATCTTAATCCTCTTTCCGGTTCATTTTCTAGGCCACTTATGATTTCATGATATAAATGATTATCATAATCACAATCTAAAAAATTTATTTTATAGGATGTTTTGAATTTTTTAATAAAATTTATTTCTTCATTTTTGCGTTTTAGATATTCTTCTAAGGGTTCTATATTAGGATTGTAATAGAGAATAGTTATATCAAAATACTTTATTAAATATTCAATTACATAACTAGAACAGGGGGCGCAACAACTATGTAGTAATAACTTAGGTCTTGTATGCAACTCTTCTATTATATTATCTAATTCGTTTTGATAATTAGGTTTCATCTTCTTGATCATCCTTTTCTTTGTCTAATAATTCTTGTTGTTCTTTTTCATAAGCTTCATATGTTTGGAATACTAAATTACCAGTTTTAGAATCCAAATAAAGGATTCCTTTTTTATCACTAATATTAGTAGTAGAAAAAATATCTATGTAATTATTTAATTGTTCAATATTAATAGTATTCATATACACAGTATTGCCATCGTTCATTCGTAATATAAATCTTGTATCATCTATTGTATCGCCTTCGGCATTTTTACTAGGTGAATATTCTATTTCGCTGATAATACTTCTTATATCTATATCTACTTTAACTAATTTTTCAATTAATTCTTTATAAATATCTTCTGGAACATAGTTTATTAAAGTTGGTATCCCCATATAATTTTGATTGTTGGTACTTTTACCATTGGATAGTATTATTTTATTATTATTTTTATTAAAAAATAATATTTCAGCTTCTTTTATATCAATATATAGATATCCCCAAATATTCTTTCTAACTTTTACTTGATCAATTAAATCAAGAGAAGATATTTTGTTGATAATATCTTTTTTACTTATTGATGAAAATTTAGGATAATCTATTAAATCACATTGTCTAATAATATCAACATCTTTTATATTATTATTACCGGTAATTATTATCCTTTTAAGAGGCATTTTTAAATAAGAGTAAATACCAATAGTTAGTATTGCAATTATAAGTAGCAATATTAAAAAATTTTTAATATTTAGTTTCTTTTTATGTACTTTTTTAGTTGCTGGTATTACTCCGGTCATATTTAATCCCTTTCTATTTCTTGTTCTAAGATAAGTTCTATATTATATTTTTCTTTTACTTTTTCTTTTATATAATTTATTAATTTTACAATATCTTCTCCTGTAGCATTATTTTTATTTATTATAAAATTGGCGTGTTTATCACTTATATATGCGCCATTAATATTATAACCCTTTAGGCCTAAATCTTCAATTAATTTTCCGGCATAATTGTTAGGGGGATTACGAAATACACTGCCGGCTGAGGGATATTCTAAAGGTTGAGTTAATTTCCTTCTTTCTTGGCGGTCTTTTAATATTTTTAGACTTTCTTCTTTATTACCTTTATTTAATTTTAACGTACAACTAATTATGATATTATCTTTATCTTTTTTAAAATCGGAATAGCGATAACCATAATTAATATCATTCTTACTAATAGTTTTTATGTTTAACTCTTTATCTAAATAAGTTATTGTTTCAATATAATCCATAATGGAGTTAAGATAAGCTCCAGCATTACCATATATTGATCCTCCTAAAGTTCCGGGTATTGCAGATGCCCACTCTAGTCCGGTTAAGCTATTATTTATACTAGCTAAGGAGATAGTTGGTAGCATTACGCCACTCTCAGCGATAATTGTATCGTTTTCAATATTATATTTGTTCATATTCTTTAAACAAATTATATAGCCATTATAAAAATCAGAAGTAAAAATTATATTACTACCATTTCCTAAGATTAAATGTTTTTCTTTTTCGGATCTTATTTTTTTTAAAATTGAAATTAACTCATTTTTATTATTGGGAAGAACAAAGTATTTAGTGTGTAATTTTACCTTATATGTATTATTATTAGTTAAATCATAGTCTTGATATATTTTCATAAAATTCCTTTTATTTTTTGATAAATTCGCTCACTACTATCAAAAGCTTTATCTGGTGTTAAATTATTTTTCATAGAATTAAGTCTATTTTTATCATTTAATATATCTGTAATTAATTTATTTAAAGTATTTTTATTTAAATCTTTTTCTTCTAAAATTTCAGCAGCTTTTTTATTTTTTATTTCTATGTCTTTATAATATTGATTATTATTTTTTATTTATTT
>CALWAM010000010.1 GCA_944373135.1 uncultured Bacilli bacterium
TAATTCCAAATGTCTTTTTCATTAACATAGTTTCTACCTAATATTATAAATTCCTTTTTTTTGCTTAATAAAGCTGGTTTCAATAAATTATATAATTCATTAATTAGATTTGTTTTATTTTCAAGCATTATTACACCTCTAATTTTTTTTTAAAAACATATATTTATTATATAGCAAATATATAAATAATTAAAGGTGAAATATGAAGAAAAATAAGTTTATAGAAGCAACTTTAATATTAATGATAGGTGGTTTAATAACCAAAGCATTAGGTTTTATTATTAAGATATTATATACAAGAGCGATTGGAAGTGAAGGAATTGCTTTATATACTTTGGTTATGCCAACGTATTCGTTATTATTGTCGATAGCTAGTTTAGGGATGCCGCTTGCCATTTCGAAAATGGTAGCAGAAAAGAAAGAACGTTCTTTTAAAATATTAAGTCAAGCATTAATTATTTTATTATTAATTAATATTATTTTAATTTTAATTATGATTTTAGGAAGTAATTTTATTAGTGATGTATTATTACATGAAAAAAGAGTTGGAGTATTATTGATAGGATGTAGTTTAACATTACCATTTGTTTCCATAACAAGTATTTTAAAAGGTTATTTTTATGGAAAGCAAAAAATGGTCCCTAATAATTTTAGTAATGTCATTGAACAAACGATAAGAATACTATTTATTATATTTATTCTTCCTGATTTTCTAGAGAAAGGATTAATTCAAGGAATTTTATCATTTATATTATTAAGTATAATTACCGAAATAACAAGTTTTATAGTCTTTATGTTTTTCTTAGATAAACATGTGAAAATTAACTTAAGGGAAATTAAATATAATCATAAAATTAGTAAAGATTTATTAAGTATTAGTATTCCAACAGTAGCTGCTAGATTTGTCGGTAATATCGGTTTTTTCTTTGAACCAATTTTACTTAGTTATTTAATGGTACGAAGTGGATTTAGTTCAGAAACATTTGTTAGAGAGTACGGAATTTATAATGGCTATGCAATAAGTTATTTATTATTACCATCTTTCTTTATAAGTGCTTTAGCCACCTCTTTAGTACCAGAAATTAGTAACTTTTATGCTAAAGGCGATAAAATAATGGTCAAAAGAAGATTAAAACAAGCTTTAGTAATAAGTTTTGTATTTGGTAGTATAGTGACATTTGTAATGGTTTATTTTAGAAATATATTATTAAATATTATTTATGATACCAATTTAGGTAGCGATTATATATATTGGATAGGAATATTCTTTATATTTTATTATTTGGAAGCTCCTTTATCTAGTTGCTTACAAAGTATTGGAAAAGCAAATATTAGTTTTAAAATAACATTCTATGGAGTAATAATTAAATTAGGAACAATGGGAATTCTAGCCTTTTTAGGTTTAGGAGTATGGAGTTTAGTAATTGCAGAAATTATTAATATATTTTTTGTAGTTATAACCAGTTTTAAAAACGTTTATAAATATGTTTTAGCTTGAATAAATACCTAATAATTGGTAAGATTGTATTAGGTGTTTTACATGAGCAGTAATAAAAAAAGTGACCACTATACAATTATTAGCTATATATTATTGTTTTTTTCTTTCTCGATATTAGGCTATATATGGGAAGTCATTTTACATCTTATTAATTATGGTGAGTTAGTTAATAGAGGTACTTTATACGGTCCTTGGCTACCTATTTACGGCTGGGGTGGTTTAATTGCCATAATTTTATTTAGAAAAATTAAAAATAAACCTATTTTGTTATTTTTCTTATGTGTTATAGTTTGTGGAATTATCGAATATGGAACAAGTATATTTTTAGAGCATATTTATCATGTTAGATATTGGGACTATACTGGATGGTTTTTAAATTTAAATGGGAGAATATGTTTAAGTGGCCTTTTATGTTTTGGCATAGGATGCTGTGCGGCAATTTATTATATTGGGCCATATCTAAATCATTATTTTCAGAAAATAAATATTAAAATATTATTAGTAGTGTGTGTATTATTAATGAGCTTATTTATTTTCGATAATATTTACACAAATTGTTATCCTAGAATTGGGAAAGGAATTACTACTTCAATAAAAAAAGACTAAATGTCTTTTTTTAATTCTAAATATAATTCTTTTTCAGTTAAAACATGATAAGCACTAGAAAATAATATACTTGATAAACCTAAAGTTAAAAAATTTAATATAAAATAATGGATAAATGATAAGTCTAATTTAATCATTGACCATATCTTATTTCGCGACATTTTCTTGGATAAATTGAATATCTTTTGGGCATTATATTCTGGGTGTTCAGCTAATATGTAAGGAATAAATTTGTATTCATAATGTTTAATTATTCCGCCAATTATTGTGAAGTTCCATAAAGTCTGTTTTAAAAATAATAAAGACATGACTTTAGTAATATTAAAATATTCTTTCTTGAAAGGAATTAAGATAATAGACAATTTAGTTTTAGGAGTGTTATTTAAATAATAATGGCGTGTCCCGACTTTAAAGGGATTACTAAAGAAAACAATGTAAATGATTTCGGTGATAAATGCTAATAATAAAATTAAAAAATCACTAAAATTATAAATAAATAAATGGATTATTGAACCGACGAATTTGAAAATGTAAGAAAAACTGGTGGTAATTACGGTAGCTATGTCATTGAATATCCCTGGTATTTGTGTAAAATTTTCTGATATATAATTTAAATTAGTTGAGCTATTATTAAATTTTAAAATATAAATGATTGTGCTGTGATAATTATATGTTAGAAATGATAAAAGAAAAGTAACAGCAATTATACCAATGTAGTTTTTTCTAAGAGATTTAAGAGCTGCTGATTTTAATTTTTTACGATTTATCATAAAGCATTTCCTTTCTTTTTTATTATATAAGCAAATAAAAAAAGTTGCAACTAACAACTTTGTTTAATAATATATATTTTAGGTTTTTTATAAAATGCGTAAAAAACGTCTTTAGGATTTAAATTTTTGTTTTGAAGGTTGGATAATAGCCATTCTTGCGATTTTTTTATATTTTTTAATGTCGTAGTTTGAATAATACCATCTACTATTAATGGCATTGGATAATTACTTCTTTTTATTAAAGGATTGTATTTAAATACAGATAGTTGGCCATTGATTTCTAAGAAGGCATATTCAACTTCACTAATACTTTTAATTTTTTGTTGGCGTAATTGGAGTAATAAATCGTCAATAGAATATCTTTGTTTTACCATTTCTTTGTAATTTATTATCCCTTTATTAATGATTAAAGAAGGCTTACCATCAAAAAAATTTCTAACTTTTCGCGATTTGATAGAAACATATGCTAGAACCACTTCAAGGATTACTAGGATAGTTATTGGTACTACGGTGATAAATATGGAAGAATCGACATTTTCAATACTTATAGCAACTAATTCAGCTATTAAAATCGATACTATCAAATCTATTACTCCTAATTGACCTATTTCTCTTTTTCCCATTATACGATATGCAAAAGCTATAAAAAAATAAAAGAATATTGTTTTGAATGTTACTATTAATAAATTACTCATGATATCACCTAATAATATTATGAACATATTAAAATATTTTTAATCATATATTTAATTAGGTGATGTAATGAAAAAGTTAGTTCCTTATGGGAAAATAATGGGTATTTTTTTAATTATTATGATGGGAATAGTTTTAGTAAGTAGTGTTATTTATTATTTTTTTGATGTTAACTATAAAACTATTAGTATTATATTATTAATATCTACTTTATTATTATTTTTAATAATGGGATTTTTAGAAGGGAAAAGAGCCACTGTAAAGGGATATAAAGCCGGACTTAAGATAGGTTTTTTATTTATAATATTGTTTTTAATTATTAATGTTTTAGTAATAAAAAATTTTAATTTAATTATGATTATGTATTATGGGGTGTTACTGCTTAGTAGTACTCTAGGGGGAATGATTGGAATTAATAGAAAGAAAAAATAACCTATTTAATATAGGATATTTCATCAGTATTAATATTTATACTAGTTTTAGAATTAATGACTTCTTTGTTAACGGGATCGATTATTTCATTTAAATAATTTTGTTCATATAAATCCTTTAAAGTAATAATCGGATTAATACAATCTTGTTTATTATAACAGAGATGGGCAGCTTCAAGTATTTTTTGATCCATGACCCGGTAAAGATTTGTATGATGAGTTTGATAAACTTTATATATAGTAGGAAAAATAATGAGACATAAAATTATAATAACTAAGATCAAATTCAAATTTTTGATACGCATTATTTTTCTTCCTTCCCATAATAATCCTTAATAAATTGTTCACGATACTCTAAAATAGTATCATTTTTTATAGCTTCTCGTAATTCTTCGGTAAGGTGAATTAAATAACGAATATTATGGATTGATAGTAATCGTGCCCCAAAGGTCTCATTAGCGATGATTAAATGACGAATGTAAGCTTTGGTATAATTTTTACATGCATAACAATCGCATTCATCACTTAGTGGAGTAAAATCATTTTTATATTTAGCGTTACGAATATTAAATTTACCATATTTGGTGTAGACATTACCATGACGGGCTAATCTGGTGGGACTAACACAATCAAAAATATCTACTCCTCTAATAACGTTTTCAACTATATCAATAGGGTCCCCTACTCCCATTAAATAACGCACTTTATTTTTAGGTAAGTATTTAGTTGAGTATTCTACCATTTTGTACATTGTCGGTTTGTCTTCACCGACACTTGTGCCACCAATTGAGTATCCGTCAAAATCCATTTTAGATAATTCTTCGGCACAGTGTCTACGTAAATCTTCGTATTCTCCACCTTGAACTATACCAAATAGTGATTGCCTAGGGTTATTGAAAGCTTCTTTTCCTCTTTGGGCCCAGCGAAGAGTACGTTCAACACTTTTTTGCATATATTCGTAAGTTGAGGGATATCCTACACACTCGTCAAAGCTCATTGCGATATCACTATCTAACTTGTTTTGAATTTGAATAGATTTTTCCGGAGTAAGTAATATTTTATCACCATTTAAATGATTTTTAAAAGTTACGCCTTCTTCGGTAATATCTTTTGGTTTAGCCAAGGAAAAAACTTGAAAGCCACCAGAGTCAGTTAATATTGGACCATTATAATTCATAAATTTATGTAAGCCACCAGCAGCATCAACGATATCTTCTCCGGGTCTTAGCCAAAGATGATAAGTATTTGCTAAAATTATACCGGCTGAAACATCTTTTAATTCTTCTGGTGATAAAGTTTTAACTGTAGCATTAGTTCCAACTGGCATAAACATTGGGGTATCATATGTACCATAATTAGTACTAATTTTTCCTAATCGGGCTTTGGTATGTTTTTCTTCTTTTATTAATTCATATTTTATTTTCATGTCTACTCCTTTTTTATTTAATAAACATTGCATCGCCAAAGCTAAAAAAGCGATAATTGTTTTTAATTGCTTCTTCGTATGCTTTTAAAATTGTTTCACGACCTGCTAAAGCACTAACTAACATAATTAAGGTGCTTTTAGGTAAGTGAAAATTAGTTATTAACCCATCAATAGCTAAAAATTTATAACCAGGATAGATAAAGATGTTTGTTGTACCTTGACACTCTTGAAATTTATGATATTTTTGCATGATTGATTCAAGTGTTCTAGTAGAGGTTGTTCCTACAGCAATTATGCGGCGATTTTCTTTCTTAGCTAAATTTAGTATATCGGCAGTTTCTTTACTCATCATATAAAATTCACTATGCATTTGATGATCTTGAATGTTTTCTACTTCAACTGGTCGAAATGTTCCTAATCCAACATGTAAAGTTACATTAGTTATTATAATGCCTTTATCTTTTAAGCTGTTTAATAATTCTTTAGTAAAATGTAAGCCAGCAGTTGGCGCAGCGGCACTACCTATATTTTTAGCATATACAGTTTGATAACGGTCTTTGTCATCAAGTTTTTCTGTTATGTATGGAGGAAGTGGCATTTGGCCTAATTTATCTAATATTTCATATAATATTCCATCATATATTAATCTGGCATTAACTATACCAAAATCTTTGATTTCAATTATTTCGGCTTTTAATTGACCTTCACCGAAGGTGATAATTGTTCCTTTTTTTAATCTTTTAGTAGGCCTGGATAGACATTCCCAAATATTATCTTCTAATTCTTTTAATAATAATAATTCAATAGTGGCATTGGTGATTTCTTTAGTCCCTATTAATCGAGCAGGAATAACTTTGGTATCATTTATAACTAAAACGTCTCCTTTATGTAAAAAGTCAGCAATGTTTTTAAAATGAGTATGAGTAATTTCTTGAGTATTTTTATCTAATACTAACAATTTAGAATCACTACGATTTTTAAGAGGAGTTTGAGCAATTAAGTTTTTTGGTAAGTTATAATTAAATTCTTCAATATTCATTAATACTCTTCCTTTCTTGATAATTATAGAAAAAAAATAGATAAATGTCTATCTATTTTCAATTTTATCAAATATTTTACTAATGGCGCTTAATATTAAAATGCTAATATATAAGCCTTCTTTTATATTTATTAATTGACAAAGAATAAAGCCTATTATACCAATGCTTATACCATAAACTATTTTACCTTTATTAGTGTAGGGAGAATAATTGGCTAAAGGAGCAATAAATATACTTGTAAATAGTAATTCACTTTCAAATATAGGTGATAATAAATTACTTTTAAAAATAAAACTAGATAATAATGATATGATACTAAAACTAAGAATCATTGCTATAGTTATTTCTTTTTTGTAATATTTCCTTGTTAAAAGAATCAAGAATATAATTATGGATAATAAAGCACTTGTTGAACCACTACCTCCTGGTATTTTACCAAATAATATATCTAATATATTATATGAAACAGTAAAAGTTTTTTCATAAATGTTTTGATATGAATAACTATTTACTAATAAGGCACTTAAAATAAAGAGAACTTTTCCTAAAGATATGGGATTTATTAAATTTATCTTAATTTTACTTAAAAACAAGGTTATAGTTAAGAGTAATATATATAAGTAAGGATTAATATTAGCAGGAATTATTAATGAATATAATAATCCATAATATGGTAAAGATGAATTATAAATGTTTTCAGAAAAAGATTCTTTTTTATAAAATGATATAATAAATTCTATTATAAATGCTATTAATATTGATAAAAAGCTTAAAACAAGTGGTTTAAAAACATATAAAATTGTTACTAAATTTTTTTGAAAAGGAATAAAGCCATTTTTATAACAAGCAAATATAATAAACGGCAATAAAAGAAATATTTTTGTACGATTAATATTTAAGATGGTTAATTTTTTTTCATTCATTATAAAAATCCTTTCCATTTAATTTAATATTATTAGGGCATATATAAGTACATAACCCACAATTTATACATTCAGGTTTAGTAATATTTTTTTCATGATTATAAATAGGATTAAGTTTAAAAGGACAAATGTTGTAGCACATTCCACAACGGTTACACGGTTTAATTTTTTCATTAGTTTTTATAGTTATTATTAATGACGATATATTGTTATCTATTATTATATCTTTAGAAAACAAAGGCTTTCTTTCTAAATGATTATTAATCCATATATCATAAGATTTAATTATTTCATCGTAATCAATTATATCACCTACTCTAGTTCCTAACTTTATTTCATAAATTTTTGGATCTAAGACAACAGAACCACTAATCGTTAATAGTTTTTCTGTTAGAAATCTTTGTCTTTTTAAAGCATAAGATAATACGTATAATTTTTCTAAATTTAATAATATTTCTTTTTCTTTAATTGGTAAATGTTCTTTTAAAATATGATAATTTGATATGGGATATAAATCAGGTACTAATCTTAATTTAATATTAGGATAAGAGCCTAGATACTCTTCATATTCTTTAATTACTTTCGTATTAGTGTCTTTAATTAATATTTCGCATTGAGATATGTTAAAAATAGTAAGTATTGTATATAATGTTTCTAGTATTAAATCACGATTTTTTAAAAGGCGAAATTCTATATTAAAATTATTTGGTTCATCTTCTAAAGCATTTATATACAATTTTGAGGGTTCTCGATCTAATACAATAAATAAATTTTCGTCATTATCAGTCTTTAAACCTAATTTTTGAATAATAATTAAAATAATTTCTTTAGTATATTTTAATAAATTTCTTTTAGTCGGAATTTTTTTTAGAGTTTCTTCTTTATAGTTATTTTTTATTATTAAAAAGTCGTTTAATTCGCCATTACTATTATAATATTTGTCAATACCTACAAAAGTCCCAGATATACTACTAATGATTGGAATATTGTTTTTTTTCATGGCAACAATAGTTTCTTTTTTTATTTCTTGGTTTAATTTAATTAGTAGTTTATCATTTTTAGTTATAGGTAAATAAATATTCTCAACATCTAATTTTAGTTCTATTTCTTGAGGGCGATTTATTTTAATATTTTTACTAATATTAGTTAATTTCAAGATTTTCACTCCTTCATCATGGATGATAGTTTTTTAAAAATTCACGTAAAGTGGGAATTATTTTTTCGGGAATTACTTTCCTCAACTCTTCATCACTTGCTTCTTTTATTTTTATTAAGCTACCAAATTTATTTAATAATTCTTTTTTTCTTTTAGGACCAATACCATCAATATCATCAAGTAAACTTTTAATACTTTTTTTGCTACGTAACTGACGGTGATAATTAATAGTAAAACGATGGACTTCATCTTGCATTCTAGTTAAATAAAAGAAAACATTGCTATCTTTAGGAATATCTATTTCTTCTAAATTGGAATTTATTAAGGCATTAGTGCGGTGATGATTATCTTTTTTTAACCCCACAACCTTTATATTTAAATTTAATTGTTGCAATATTGAAGTGGCAGCATTAATTTGATTTTCACCGCCATCAACAATAATTAATTCAGGCAATTTAGTTTGGTCAACTAGTGCTCTTTGATAACGGCGATAGATTACTTCCTGCATCGTGTGGTAATCATCATTTTTATCCAATGTTATTTTGTATTTACGGTATTCTTTTTTGGCTGGTTTCCCGTTAATAAAAACAACCATTCCACTTACTGAAAAGTCACCAAATAAATTGGAATTATCAAAGATATCAATTCGATTTAAGCTAGGTATATTTAACAGATTCCCTAGTTCTTCATTAGACTTTTCAGTTTTTTCTTCATCTTTTTTTATTAACTCATATTCATTTTCTAAGGATATTTTAGCATTCATAATTGCCATTTTTAAGAGTTGTTTTTTTATTCCCTTTTGAGGACTTATGATTTTGGTGCTGATAATTTTAGATAATAAATCAATATCTAATTCATTACCTAGCAATATTTCTTTAGGTATTTCGTTTCTAATATAAAATTTTGAAATATAATATTCTAATTCATCTATTTCGTTGTCAGTGATACTCGTAATATGATTTTTACTACCTACTAACTTACCGTTACGTATAAAAAGAATTGTAATGCTAGCATAACCATTTTTTGTATAATAGCCGATTACATCTCTATTAGTATAATCATGAAGTTCTATTTTTTGTTTATTCATTATTATATCTATGTAATTTAATTCGTTTTTTAATTCTAAGGCCATTTCGTAATTTAGATTTTCACTAAATATTTTTATTTTTTCTAATATTTTACTTTTAAGAATATTATCATTGCCACGAAGGAATGATAATATTTCATTTTCCATAACTTTTATTTTATCTTCATCTATATTCTTTTGACAATAGCCTAAACATTCCCCAATGTGATAATATAAACACACTTCTTTTTTTATTCCTTCACATTTTTTTAAGGGATACAAACGATTAATTAAATTGACAATGCGTCTAGCAGCATATGAATTAGGATAAGGGCCAAATAAAAGTTTGTTATCTTTCTTTTTAACTGTTAAATATCTAGATATTTTTAATTTTGGATATGGTTTTTTTATATATTCTATATAGGGATAACTCTTATCATCAGTTAGTAAAATATTATATTTAGGATCATATTTTTTTATTAAATTAATTTCAATTAAAAAGGCTTCTAACTCTGAGGTTGCTACAATATAAGTAAAATCAGCTATTTCACTTACCAGTTTAGCAGTCTTGCCAGTTTGAGTACGATTAAAATACGAAGATACTCGTTTATGTAAATCTTTTGCTTTACCTACATAAATTATAACGCCATCTTTATCAAGCATTTGATATGAACCTGGAGCATGGGGAATTAATGACAATTTATCTTTAAACATATTACTAATCACCTGCTTTCTAGATATCATTTTAATAATATCATAAAAATGTTATAATAGGTATAGATTTGGAGTTATATTATGGAAAAAATCTGCGAGAAGGAAATAATTATTAAAAAAAGTAAATTTATTGGAATTTTATATCATGTTGAGTCAATTGATGAAGTCAAAAAAGTTCTTGAAGAATTAAAAAAAGAACATAAAAAAGCTAAGCACATGCCATATGCATATAAGATCGGAAATCTCGAGAAAAAAAGTGATGATAAAGAGCCTTCTAGTACGGCGGGATCCCCAATTCACAATATAATCATAAAAAAAAGCTTAGATAATGTTTTAATTGTAGTCATTCGGTATTTTGGAGGAATAAAATTAGGAAGTGGCGGATTAATTAGAGCCTATGGTGAAATTAGCAAATTAGTTACTGAATAAAAAAATAATAGTTTTTTACTATTATTTCAATTCATTAATTATCGCTTGTAATTCTTCTTTTGCGTGGAAGCCAATAACATTTTTTATTATTTGACCATCCTTTATAAAGAATAAAGAGGGAATACTCATAACGCCATATTCTCTTGCTAACTCTTGATGCTCATCAGAATTTACCTTAATTACATCAATACTATCAAGTTCTTCTAAAACAGGTGCTAACATACGACATGGTCCACACCAATCGGCATAAAAATCCACTAAATGCAGTCCTTCCTTCACTAAGTCATTTAAATTTTCTTCATGTAAATGTTTAATCATTATTTTTCCTCCGTTTCGTATTTATTTATGATTGATTCGGCGTTAGTAATTGCTAATTTTTTATCAGCAATTAAATTTTTAGCGCTATCTGTAGTAAGTATATCATATTTCAAAACAACATCAAGTGTTTTTAAATTAAATTCATTTTTGTTCTCGGTATTATTATATTCCTCAGTAAGACTAATTATTTCATCTACAGCTTGAGTTATATCATTAGCTTCATTTGAGGCGATGGGGGTGGCGGTAAGAATAATTCTTCCAATAATACTATCATTAATATAAGGATTAATTGCAGGAAAATAACTCAAAATCATTAAAATCACAAAGCAGATAATATAATATTCTACTATCCCAAATAATAATCCTAATAATTTAGAAGGAATACTTAGTATTATTGTAGCTTTTAAAATACTTTCCATGAATCCACTAATTTTAATAAGGAAATTTAAAAGAATACTTAAGATAAGAAAGACTACAAGAAAAGCAAAGGCTTCATAAAGTAAAACATTTAAAATAGGTACATCTTTTAAAATACCAAATTTAAAAAAAGGTAAATTTTCATAAAATATTTCCGAAATAGGATTTTTTAACAAAAATGATAATATTAAAACTACAATGGTTCCAATAGCAGAAACACTAGATTTTATTACTCCAGCTTTAAAACCTATTACACCTCCAGTAATAATAAACAAAATTATAATTGCATCAACAATCGTCAACATTATTATCTACACTCCTTATATATATTATACAATATATAAATTGAATTTAATAGTAAATTATGATATAATTTTGACAAGAAATGGAGATAAGTAAAAAATGACCATAGTATTTAAAGTTAGTGATAATATAAAAGCCAGAATGATTAAATTTTATCAACCATTTTATCGAGAAAAAACTCCACCTTATGCAATTTTTCAAGCACAGAATGCGGATGTGATTATAACTCTTTATGAATCTGGTAAAGTAATGTTTCAGGGAATTAGCGCAGATATTGAAAGCAGTATTTGGATAGAGCAAGAAAAAAAATTAAATAATAGAGATATAAATCCGCAAAGTAAAGAAAAGAAAAGTAATAAAGAAATTAATAAAAAACAATTTTTTTATGAAAACACTATAGGAAGTGACGAAGTTGGGACCGGAGATTATTTTGGACCAATTGTAGTTTGTGCTACCTATGTAAGTAAAGATAATATTGAGTTTTTAACAGAATTAGGAGTAAGAGATTCTAAAAAACTTACAGATGATAAAATCATTGATATTGTGCCTAAAATTATAGAGAGAATTCCCTACTCTGCTTTTGTTCTAACTAATGAAATGTATAACAAATTTCATGATAATTTAAACATGAATAAAATCAAGGCTATTTTACATAATAAAGTTTTAACTTCATTATTAAAAAAAGATAATTATGACTATCAAAGAATTGTGATTGATCAATTTACACCACCGAAAAATTTTTATGATTACATTAAAGAATCAAAAGAACAAATAAAAAATGTTACTTTTATGACAAAAGCTGAAGATCAAGTTATTAGTGTTGCCGCTGCGAGTGTTATAAGCCGTTACATTTTTTTAGGCAAAATAAAGGAAATTGAAAATAGTTTAGGAATAAGTATACCACTTGGAGCATCTAATTTGGTTGATGAAGCAGGCGTTAAAATTGTTAAAAAATTTGGAAAAGAAAAATTAAACGAAGTAGCTAAAATTAGTTTTAAGAACACTGCAAAAATTGAATTAATGTGCAAAAAAAGCTAGAATCTAGCTTTTTTGTTTTTATAAGTTTTTTAAAATGAACATTTCTAAGCCTAATGATGAGCTAATCTTTCCGGATTTAATTTGATAATCAACATTAGCCAAAGAAATAATATTATCCTCTATTTCCGTTAAAGTGTAATTGAATGACGAACGATAATATTTAGAAATTTGCCAAGATGCCAAGCCTAATTTTTCCATCATCTTAGATTCAGAATAATTTTCTTCATCAAATTTTTTAATTAAATACAAGTAACGATATTCTCTAGCAAGAAGCACTAATAACATCATAGGTTCTTGGCGCTTTATTTTAAATTCATTAAATAAATTCATAGCTAAAGAAATATTTTTGGCGATTATAGCATCTAATAGTTTAAAATTATTATCATTTAAAATATGAGAACAAGTCTTTTTAACTATCTCTAAAGTAATATTAGTGGTGTCTAATAATGCTATTTTATCTAATTCATTTAAGATGATATCATAATTGTTATTACAGCTATTTATTATAAAATTTAAAGCATCATCTGTTATCACGATTTGTTTTGATTTTAAATATTGCTTTAAATTTTTATTTAATTCATTATAAACAGGAATTTTAATTTTTATAAAATGATATTTATCTTTTATAATTTTAGTTATTTTTTTTCGTTCATCAACATTTAAATAAGTTGTAAATATAACAATATTGGGGTTATCGCTTTCTGATAAAAAATTAACTAAAGCTTCATTATTACTTTTTTCTTTTGCCGAAAAAATATCGGCATTACGAATAATAATGTAACGTTTTTCTAAAAAAATAGACCGATAAGATAATTCACTTAATACGTCTTCTAAATTATTAGTAGTTAAATCAAAGATCTCATATTGATTACCTTTAACTATTTTATTTATTTCGTTATTTAATAACCGATAACTAGAAGACTCTATTAGATAAATCATAACTCATCACCAATAATATTTTATCAAATTATACGTAGTTTAAAAAGATTATTTTACTATTTCATTTAGACATTTTATATTTTTCAGGATTAAAAAATAATCTTCTGACTAAAGTAGTATTTTCGTGGATAGTATTTTTAGAAGTTACTGGTTTAATTGTATCTTCAAATATAACAAACCTAGAAGTAATTACCGAATCTGTTCCTAGTTTTTGAGCAACAATTCCAGGATGGTTAACATCAGCATAGTGATTCTCATCTAATTTATAAAATAAAGACGATATATCTTCTCCTAATTCCAAGAATACTCCACCAGCATTCATAATTACAGGCGCACATAGTCCAGTAAAATAATTATTTATTTCATCATAATTTATCATAAAGACCCTCCTTTACATGGTGGATATTATACTAAAAATCAAGTCAATTGTCTAGAATAATACCTTATTTGATAAAGGGGATTATTTTTAATTGGCTATTAATTTTAATGGTTATTGTCCCATTTAAATCCGTTCGGTAAATTTGAGAATTTTCTAAATTATTTAAAACTGATATATCGGGGTGATTATAACGATTATTTTCTCCTACTGAAATTATTGAATATTTAGGCAATATTTGATTAATAAATCCTTTACTGGTACTAGACTTGCTACCGTGATGACCAACTTTTAAAACATCAATGTTGTTTAAGTTATAACTATTTAACAAATTGTCTTCTACGGATATGCTAGCATCGCCCATTAATAGAAATTGATAATTATTAATATTACCAAATATTACAACTGAATTATCATTTTCATTATCATATACTTTGTCATTTAAAAAATATAATTTGCTTTTATTAATATTTAAATCTTTTATATTTTGATAAAAAGGAATATTTTTTTCTTTTAAGTTTTTAATAATATCTTGTTCTAAATCATTATATTCTCCATTATTAAAAATCACATTTTTAATTGAAAAATTAGCAAGCAGATTATGGGATTCACCAGCATGATCATAGTCACCATGTGGTGATTGTCAAAAAGTAAGTCGAATTGAAATTAAAAAAAGATTGCAAAGTCCAATCTTAAATTACCAAAATTTCTTAGTTTTTTTAATGTTTTTAAAATTAAAAGTTATAGTTATAAAAATTTAGAGTAATCTTTTTTATCTTAAATAAATTATTATAATTTTTACATATATCTATTAATCTAGTTTACATATTAATCTATTGAACTGTTCTTCAGAAACATAATGACTAATAACACTTTTTCTGTTTTTTAAATCTTCTATTAGTTCTTTATCATCAATCTTATCTATTATCTCATCTATGTTTAAACATTCTCCAACTGCACTAATTAATTCAGCAAGATAATATCCGTCTTTTTTCTTTATAAAATATTCAACAATTGAATCAAAATTTATACTTCTTGTTTCATAATTAAACGCTAATCTCCAAAGCCATTCTCTCTCATCTTTTTCTATACCAGCATTAACCAATCTATCAAATTCTTCTTGAGTTAAATTTGGTGGAAAAGGTGCTGCAATATTTTGGGCAATAAATTCTAATAATTCATAGTCAGTTAAGCTTTCAAATACTTCATTAAAATAACTGTTTTCATTAATACAATCAGTTATTTTTAACCATCTTTCATGCGAATCTGTTTCTTTTTCGTAATCTTTTTTTAAGTTTTCTAGTTGTTTGTTTAAAAAATCAATATCTTTATCATCTTTTGGAATGCTTTCAAATCTATTAATCATATTTTTTAATTTTTCTTTATTTTTAATTACATATTCGTCCATTTCATTTGGAGTATTTTTTGCAATAGTTTTAATTTCTTCAGTTAGTTTATTTTGTTCTTCAATATCTTTTTTAGATAAATTGCTTATATCTGTATTTGCAAGTTCTTCTAATAATTTGTCAGCAGTTATAAATCTATTAAAAAACTTATAACAAACATTTAACAATTCTTTATTTTTCATAAACTCCCACCTCCTTAGAATGTCATACTAATTCATATTCTCTAGCAATTATTCTCTCATCAGAGCAATATTTAATTACATATTTATTATCTTGTTTACAAATTATTATTCCAATAGTTTTATCTTGATTAACTTTTCTTAAATTTTCATCTATATAATTCATATATACTTCTATTTGACCTATATGTTCTTTTTTTAATTCTGTTACTTTTAATTCAACAACTACATAGCAATTATATTCTATTTTGAATAACAATAAATCAATATAGTTAAAATTTTTACCTATTCTAATTTTATATTCACTTCCGACAAAACAAAACGAATTGCCAAGTTCTTTCATAAAATTTTCGATATCTTCTAAAATTAATTTTTGTAAAATCTTCTCAGATATAGTTTCATAATTATTACTATTTTTAATAATTATTGGATTTTTAACAAAATCAATTACTTTTGATTCTTTTTTATTAATTATTTTACTTTTAGTATCTTCGGGTAATCTTTCATACTCTTTATTTTTAATTCTTTGTCGTAATTGTCTTACTGATAGATTTTGTTCAACGCTTATTTTAATATAATATTCTATTTTATTTAAATCATCAAACCAAATCAACTCGCAATAATGCGTATATGACAATTCGTCCGTCACTGATGGACTTTTTATACTGACTTCATAAAATCTTCTTATATACTTTAATCTTGTAGGAGAATACCCTTTTCCAAATTCATTTGTCAGTTTTATAGAATATTCTTTTATGATTGATTCACCGTAATGTTTACCAGCTTCAAATAATAGTTTTCCGACATTATAGTAAGTATTTAAATCACTTTTATTTATTGAATAATTCTTTACTTTTCTGTTTATTTCATTGTTTATTAATTCATTCTTTATCTCAGTATAATAATTCATATTACTCCTTTCTATGGTGCACAGGTTTCTATCTCTAATTTATCATTTTTTATTTTAAACATAATACTCCCATCTTGATCTGTTCTATAAATTTTAGAATCATTTAAATTTTGTAATACACTGTCATTAGGATGACCATATCTATTATTCTTACCAACACTAATAATTGAATATTTAGGATTAATCACACCAACAAATTCTTTTCCAGTGCTTGTCTTACTTCCATGATGACCTACTTTTAATACATCAATATCTTGTATATTATATTTTTCTATTAAATCTTCTTCTACTTCTACTCCTGCATCTCCCATAAATAAAAATTTATGACTATTTAATTTAGTATAAATAACAGACGAGTTATCATTTTCATTACCATAGTCTTTATTATTTAAAAAATATAATTTGTTATCATCTATATTTAATTCTTTAATACATGAATAATATGGTATTTTCTTTTTGTCTAAAACTTTTATCAAATCTTGTTCTAATTCATTAAACTCACCACAATTAAATATAAGTTTATCTACTTTAAAATTATTTACTAAGTTTATTGCTTCTCCCATATGATCATAGTCACCATGTGGTAATTGTCAAAAAGTAAGTCGAATTTAAAACAAAAAAAGAACTATCATAATTGATAATTCTTATTAAATTAAACTATTTTCATCAATTAATGGAACAATATCTATTGCT
>CALWAM010000011.1 GCA_944373135.1 uncultured Bacilli bacterium
ATTTAAACATTTTGAATAGTACTAATATGACTCAAGAAGAACTAGCCAAGAAATTCGGCAAATCTCGTAGTTACATTACTAATTTATTAGGCCTTTTAAAATTGCCCGAAAGTACTAAGAAATTAGTAGAAGAACAAAAAATTTCCATGGGTCATGCCCGCGCCTTAAGTAAACTTGAAGACCAAGACGAAATCGTAAAATTAGCAGATCAAATTATCATGGAAAACCTAAATGTTCGAGATATTGAAAATATTGCTCGAGGAATAAATACTCCTAAGTATCATAAAGTTAAAAAAAGTCTAACCAGCAATCACTCTCCATATGTTTTATATGAAACATTAATTAGCGAAAAAACTGGAACGAAAGTAAGAATAAGCGATCATAAAATAGAAATACCTTTTGATTCTGCCAAGGACTTAGAAAGAATCCTTGAAATATTAAATATAACCTTTGAGGAGTAATTTATGGATATTTTTCAAATTATTATAGAGTTTTTACTAAATAAAAAAGTTTATGGCCCAATATTAGTAATTGTTATTGCATATATTGTTTATAATTTATTACGTTTAGGAGTAAGAAACATAATTAATTATGGTAAAACTGAATTAGAGAAAAAAAGACGTCTTACTATAGTTAAATTAATAGAAAATATATGCAAATATGCTATATTTATTGTAGCAATATTAGCAATATTAGAAATCTTTGGATATAATACTAAAGCTATTATTGCTAGTTTAGGAGTAGTAGGAGCTATATTAGGTCTTGCTTTCCAAGATACAATTAAAGACTTCATAAATGGTGTTACATTAATAATGGATAATTATTTTATCGTTGGCGATTATGTAAAATATAATGATTTTACTGGAGAGATTATTAGCCTAGGATTAAAAAGTACAAAAATTAGAAATGTCGATGGCGAAATTTATACCATAGCTAACCGTAATATAACTGAAATTATTAATTTATCAACCGGCAAAGCCGGTGTTAATGTTTATATTTCAGCAGCATATGAACACAGTGTTGAAGAAGTTGAAGAAGTTATTAATAAAATACTGCCTTTAATTCAAAAAATAAAAGGTGTTGAAGAAAAGTCAGTTAAGTATTTAGGCGTATCCGAACTTGCTAATTCTTCAGTTAAATATCTATTAACAACCAACTGCAAACAAGATGATAAATGGCAAGTTAAAAGGGATATATTAAGATTAATTAAAATGAAATTTGATAAAAACAATATCAAAATTCCATATCCACAAGTAGAGGTACATAATGGAAAAAAAATATAACTTAAATAGTATTGTTACAATGAAAAAAAATCATGCCTGTGGCAGTAATGAGTGGACAATTACGCGTGTTGGAGCAGATATTAAAATAAGATGTAATAAGTGTCATCATGAAGTTATGATGGACCGTTTAGAGTTTAATAAAAAACTAAAAAAGGTATGTGATCCAAATGAAACTAAATAAAATAAAGGAAAAAGTAACTTTAAATCCGATAATGACTTTATTAATTCTAATAGCAATTACCATCGTCGCTAGCGGGTTACTATCATTAATAGGATTAAATGCAACATATAACCAAGTAGATCCTACAACTGGAGAATATCACCAAATATTAATTAAGGTTCAATCTCTATTTTCATTAAGTGGTTTAAAATACATTTTTTCTTCAACAGTAGAAAACTTTGCCTCTTTTACACCACTAAGCATGCTAATTATCATTTTAATTGGTATTGGTATCATGGAAAAAAGCGGGTTTTTAAAAACGGCTTTTGTCTTGTTGACTAAATATGCTCAAAAAAAGACGGTAACATTTGCCATCGTTTTAATCAGTATATTAATGAGCATATGTGGCGACATCGGCTATGTTATTATGATTCCCATAAGTGCCTTATTATTCCATCATGGAAGACGTAATCCCTTATTAGGAATTGTCGCTTCCTTTGCTGCATTAACGTGCGGTACAGGGTTAAGTATTTTTATAACCAGTATAGATAGTTCTTTATTAACTTCTACGTTATTAAGCGCTTCAGTGTTAGATAAAAATTATCGTTTAGGTCAGTTTTCATTTATTTTTATAATGTTGGTTGCTGTAATAGCTTTATCTATTTTAATTACTCTAATTACTGAACATATAGCAGTAGAAAAAGTTGCTAAATATGACTTCAAAGAGGAAAAAAGAGAGTTTAAATTAGGACGAAAAGAAATTAGAGGACTATTTTTCTCATTTACAGCTGCCGCAATCTATTTGTTAATATTTATATATAATATTATACCTGGTCTACCATTTTCTGGAAATCTTCTAGATTATAGTCAAACTTTATATATTGATAAATTGTTTAGTTATAATTCATTTTTCAGCCAAGGATTTATCTTTATAATTACCATGTTATTTGTAATTTTAGGTTTCTTTTATGGTATTGGAGCTAGAACAATTAAAAATAATAATGATTTATGTGAAGATCTAAGTCATTCTTTAGACGGAATAGGTAAAACAGTAATTCTAATCTTTTTAACTTCTGTTTTATTAAATGTTTTTGAAAAAAGTAATATAGGCAATGTCTTTTGTGGCTTATTAACAGAATTATTAACAGAAACTAAATTTACGGGTATTCCACTTATTATATTATTCTTCATTATCTCAGCCGTATGTACAATATTATTACCCAATCCGTTAAGTAAGTGGTTAATAATTTCTGGTAGTATTGTTCCCTTATTTATGAATGCTGGCTTTACTCCAGAAATGACTCAAACGATATTTCGATTTGCCGAGGGAGCAACATATGGTTTAACTCCATTAATGATGTATTATGTAATATACTTAGCTTATATTGAAAAATATAATCAATCAGACAAACCAATTAGTTTATTTACGACTATCAAATACCAATTGCCTTATAGTATTGCCTCTGGTTTAGTATTATTAATAATCTTAATACTATGGTTTATTTTAGGTATACCATTAGGAATAGGCGGCATAGCAGCTTTATAAAAAACGATTGAAGAACAATCGTTTTTTTTATATAATATAACTAAAAAGGAGGAATTTATATGTCTTTAAAGGCTGGTATTATTGGCTTACCTAACGTCGGAAAATCGACATTATTTAATGCTATAACAAAAAAACATATTTTGGCGGCCAATTATCCGTTTGCTACTATTGACCCGAATGTAGGCGTGGTAACTGTTCCAGATAGTCGGTTAGAATTTTTAGAAAATCTTTATCTTCCTGAAAGAACCATCCCTACTTCATTTGAATTTACTGATATAGCTGGTTTGGTAAAAGGAGCTAGCAAAGGAGAGGGATTAGGTAATAAATTCCTTTCTCATATCCGCGATGTAGATGCAATTGTAGAAGTTGTGAGATGCTTTGAAAATGATGACATAATACACGTTGAGGGAAAAGTAGATCCAATTCGTGATATTGAAATAATTAATACAGAGTTATTACTTTCTGATTTAGAAATAATTGATAATCGAATAAATAAAATTGAAAAAAAAGCTCAAACTACTAAAGACAAAATAGCAATATTAGAATTAAATGCTTTAAAAAAATCCAAAGAAGCTGTTGAAAACAATGTTCCACTCCGTCAAATAGAATACACCGATAAGGAACTTGAACTAATCAAATCCTTTAATTTTATAACCTTAAAACCAATTATATATGTAGCTAATGTAAATGAAGAAGATGCTGTTTCTGGATCAAATAAATATACTGATGAAGTAGCAAAATATGCCGAAAAAAACAATTCAAGTTATATAGTAATGTGTGCTAAACTGGAAAGCGAATTATCCGAGTTAAACGAATCCGATAAAAAACAATTTTTGTCAGAACTAGGAATAAAATTTAGTGGTCTTGATAAACTAATATTTGCCACATATAATTTGCTGGGTTTAGAAACGTTCTTTACCGTTGGAAAAGATGAAGTGCGTGCTTGGACATTCAAAAAAGGATCAAAAGCTCCAGAATGTGCCGGAATAATTCATTCTGATTTTCAAAGAGGATTTATCAAAGCTGAAGTAACAAGTTTTAATGATTTATATGAATTAAAATCTGAAAAAAGCGTCAAAGAAAATGGCAAGCTCCGCCTAGAAGGGAAAGACTATATAATGCAAGATGGAGATATATGTTATTTCCGTTTTAATGTCTAACTATTATGAAAAAAAGCAAATTTTTAATCAAATCTTTTTTCTTTATTATCTTTTTTGTGGCTATATTATATCCGATAAATTTCTTTTTAATAAATAAAAAAGTGATAACCAATAATTTTAGTAACAATTATAATTTAAAAAATAATAATCTAGAAAATTTATTTTATAATTTAAAAAATAGAATAGAAGTACAAATGACAAATAACTTTCCTTTATATAATGAATTAAACATCTATTATCGAGGAATAAAAAATAATATAAATAAGAGCATATACTTAAATACAAACTATAATTATAATTATTTGGGAACCAATGTTGACGAAGAATATATTTTTAAAGACCAAAATAACAATTATATTATTCAAAATCAATTATCTAATACAGAATTAGATAATCGTTTATCAAATATGATTAATTTATATAATAGTCTAGCCAATTATCAAGATATTATTATATATATGCCGGATAGATATGAGTATCGGAATTATTTAAACAAGAATATTACAATTAGAAATATGTCTGATTATATAATAAAATTTAAAGATAAATTAAATGACAATATAACCGTCAATAACTTGACTGTCAAATCTAGTAATGATTATTGGCAACTATTTTATCATACTGATCATCATTGGAATGCTTATGGTGCTAAAAAAGCATATAATGATATCATGAAACTATTAAATAAAGAGCCATATTCTTTAGATGTCATTGAATTAACAAATATTGAATTTCATGGAAGTATTGCTAAAAGTAGTGGCGATATTAAAGAATATGATACTTTAAGTTATTTGTATAATAAAGATATTTTATTACCTCAAGATATGTTAATTAATTCATTAGATACTAATTTTAAACCATTAAAAATCAATAAAAGAAATAATTTATTCTATGATTACTATATTGGATTTTTTAATGGTATGTATCCTGAAGTAAAATATTATAATCCAAATGGTCAAGATAATCTCTTGATAATAGGAGATTCTTATACATGGTCAATAGATTATATTATTGCTAATAGTTTCAAAAATACTATTATTTTAAACCCTAGATATATAACCGAAATTAATTATGAAGAATATTTAAAAGAAAATAATATAGATAAAGTATTAATACTTATGGAAACACAATCAATACTATTTGATCAATACAATTATGGACTATTAGACAAGTTAGGAGGAAAATAAATGGAATTCTCATCATTAATATTTCTTTTTGCTTTTTTACCCGCCTTCTTCTTGACTTATTTCATTTTTAAAAAACGTGAAGCTCGAAATATTATCCTTCTTGTATTTAGTATTATATTTTATGCTTGGGGAGGAGAATACTTTTTATTCTTAGTATTATTATCTATAATAATTAATTATTACTTAGCCATATTTATATCGAAAAAAAAGCATTCTAAGTTATATTTATTGATTGCTATAATTTTTGATTTGGGTGTCTTGGCCATATTTAAATATACCGACTTTTTAATTTCTACTACAAATACCTTATTTAGCTTAAATATCCCATTAACTAATATTATCTTACCTGTTGGTATAAGTTTTTATACTTTTCAAATTTTATCTTATGTTATTGACGTTTATCGTAACGAAGTAAAAGTTCAAAAAAACATCTTGAATTTAGCATGTTATATAATGGCGTTTCCCCAACTAATAGCAGGTCCTATTGTAAGATATAAAACTATTGAAGATGAACTAACTAACAGAAAAGAAACAGAAGAATTAACCGATTATGGTATAAAAAGATTTATTCAAGGATTAGCTAAAAAAGTATTAATCGCTAATAATGTAGGATTAATAGCAACAACTATATTTGCTCAAGACGCATCAACATATGGTTTTGTAGGCGCGTGGCTTGGTATGATTAGTTACACTCTTCAAATATATTTTGATTTTTCTGGATATTCCGATATGGCAATAGGGATAGGAAGAATATTGGGCTTTAAATTTTTAGAAAACTTTGATTATCCATATATATCTAAATCAATAACTGAATTTTGGCGTAGATGGCACATGTCATTAAGCTCATTTTTCCGCGATTATGTCTATATTCCTTTAGGCGGTAACCGTGTCCCTAAATGGCGTTTTTTATTAAACATATTAATTGTTTGGAGCTTAACAGGCCTTTGGCATGGAGCTAGTTGGAATTTTGTTGCCTGGGGATTATACTATGGAATTATCCTTTTAATAGAAAAATTATTTCTTAATAAATACTTAAAAAAAACTCCAAGTATAATTAATCATCTGTATACTATGTTAATAGTTATTATTGGTTGGGTATTTTTTAGAAGTATAAATTTAAGTGAAGCTATAACAATTTTAAAAAGCATGATTGGCTTATATGGTATTGGTAACATAAACTTATATGCTTATTCTGGGCTTTTAACAATTAATTCCATATTAGCTATAATAATTGGCTTGTTAGCCTCTACTACAATTATAAAAAAAGTATATATAAAATTAGAAAAAAAATATTATTATTTAGCTACAATCATATTATTAGGAATATTTATCCTTTCTGTTTTAGAAATAGCGATTGGAACATATAATCCTTTCATATATTTTAGATTTTAACAACTATTTTTAGTTGTTTTTTTAAAATATATTTTGACATTACCACAAAATATTAGTAAACTATAAATATAGAACAATAAATATAAACAATGAAAAATTAATTGCAAAAAGGAAGTGTCTGTTTATGTCAACAAATATAATTTCTTTTAAAAACGGCAAAGTAAAAGAAGAAAAAATAGACACTAATTTAAAACACCTTAAAGAATCCTTTTTAAAAAGTATTAATAACGAAATAACAATATTGATAAATTTAATTCCTAATCACTTAACGCCAGAATTAGTAGTTTTTCTTCCGCCGATAATTAAAGCAGAAGAATATCAACAACTAATTTCTTTTTTAAATGAATATAATAATAAAAATACTTTGCCAATGAGTATTTATAACTTTCGCTATCAAAACGGAAAAATAGATTACGATTATACCAGTAATATTCATAATGGTAAAGATGCTGATGTATATACTGCTCTTACGTTGTTTTATCACGAAAAAAATAATGGCTTAACTGATAGAGAAAGCAAACAAATAGATAGATATCGACTATTTGACTTTGAAAGGATTCTACTTACCGATGATGGAGTAACACCTTTAACATCTTATAGTAGTGGTATAATAGTTATTACCGAAGATGACTTAATTGGCGAAAATATTACCAAAGAGAATCATACCGATCAAGCAATTTTCATTTTACATAATAAAAAAATAAAAACAGCTGATTGTAAATGTATAGAAGATTTAATTAAATATGGCGTAGTTATTGTTCAAATGCTATATAATGAAATAATCTTTTGGTTTAATGAACCTATCAATACATTTCAAATTTTAGCGATTGAAAAAATCTTAGAAAAATTAAAAATAATAAATAAAAAATACGGTCTTAACATAAATGTTGGAGGAGAAATATTCCACCAGGCGGATTATCTTGTGACAAATGATATTGAAGAACTTGAAACTTATTTAAACAATTTAAAAAAAGATCATAGAAAAAGATAATTAAGAGGTGGAAAATGAAGACTGAATATCCAGATATTTTAAATAAAGTTATTTATTGTATTAGTCAAAATAAATCTATAGGTGAAATCTGTTCTATATTGAACATTAATTGCGAAGATTTATTAAAAATTCTTAAACTTTTAAAAAAGAATAATTATGAAATAGATAATTATCATTTTGCTGACGATTTAATTTTGGATATAGATAGTACTTCACTAAAAATCTCCCTTGATAAATGTACAAATACTGATTGTTTCTCTATTGGTATTATATCAGATACTCATATTGGCAATAACAAAGATTGTCTTGCTGCAATCCATGCTGCATATAATGAATTTTTAAAAAGAAATATTTATACAGTTGTTCATTTAGGCGATGTAATAGAAGGAGACCACACTTCATTATCCCAAAGATATGCCGATTCTTATGAACAAACTTCTTTACTTATCCACCAATATCCTTGTGCCAGTGAAATTAACACTATATTACTTTTGGGCAATCACGACTACCATTGCATTAGATATAATCAAACCGATATAAAAGAATTAATAGAAAGTGAAAGAACAGATTTAAAAGTACTCGGTTATGGTGTTGGTATTTTATCCATTGCTGAAGATTACATTTACTTACGTCATAAAATACCATCTTTTATCTCTCCGTTATTTCCTTTTAATCAAGAAGGAAAAATATTATTAACAGGCCACAGCCATTCTTTTAAAGTAGAAGGCTATAGAGTAAGAAAAATAAGAGTTCCATCCTTAAGCCAGTTAAGTAATGACCCCAAAATTGAAAATCCCTGCTTTTTAATTTTAACTTTTCATTTAAATAATAATAAATTAGATTATTGTGAAATTCAAAAAATGATATATAAGCATGAGGATATTAAAACCGTTGAAGTGCTAAATTTATCCCTGGTCGGAGGAGCTTTTGGTTGTAAAACTCAAGAGCAACTCACCTTGAAAAGGAAAAAAACGCAAAACGCATATTTACAAGTTTAAAAGAGTATGATAAAATACGTATCGAGTAAATTAATTACTCCTTGCTTCACAAAGAAGCCGAATAGACCAAAAGGAGGTGTACATAATGAATAAATATGAATTTATGTTTATCGTTAAAGCTACAATGGAAAATGAAATGGTAAAAAAAACAGCTGAAAATATGAAAAATATTATTGCTGAAAATAATGGTAAAATAATTGAATTCAAAGAAATGGGCGAAAGAAAATTAGCTTACCCTATTAAAAAAGAAATCAATGGATACTATTTCGTAATGCAACTAGAAGCTACTAAAGATGCTATTAAAGAATTAGACCGTAAAGCATCTATAGATGAAACTATAATAAGACATTTAATTATTAAATTAAATGAGGAGTAAAATATGAATAAAGTAATAATAGTAGGAAGATTAACAAGAGATCCGGAAATGCGCACAACCCAAAGTGGTTTAACAAATACAACATTTACTGTTGCTGTATCTAGAAATTATACAAACCAAAATGGCGAACGAGATGCTGACTTTTTCAACTGCGTTACATGGCGAAAACAAGCCGAAATAGTTGCTAAATATTGTACAAAAGGAACCCAAGTAGCAGTAGAAGGCCGTCTTCAAACGAGAAGTTACGACGCTCAAGATGGTACTAAGAGATATGTAACTGAAATTGTTGTTGAAAACATTGAATTTTTAGGATCTAAGAATCAACAAACAAATAATTTTAATAATGAAATAAATAGCGGTGAATCTAACATAACTACTACAGACATTTCTGTTGATCCATATCAAGAATTAGGTCAAGAAATAGCCCTTAGCGATGATGATTTACCATTCTAAAAAGGAGGGATAACATGGCAGAATTTTATCGTAAAAAGAAAAAAATATGTCAAATGTGTGCTGGTAAAAGCGTTGATTATAAAGATGTTAATATAATATCAAAATATATAACAGATAAAGGAAAAATAATGAATCGTCGTATGACTGGTGCTTGCGCTAAACATCAAAGACACATAGCTGAACAAATAAAAAGAGCTCGTTTTATGGCATTAATTCCTTATGTAAAATAACACTTTTAAGTGTTTTTTTTTAATAATAGATAAACTTTATTTTATAAAATATTTTTGATATAATAGTAATACCTTTTAAAAGGAGGAAGTTATGAAAGTTATTTTATTACAAGATGTCAAAAAGCAAGGAAAAAAAGATCAAATAATAGATGTTAGTGATGGTTACGCTAAAAATTATTTAATCAAAAATAATTTAGCAGTACCAGCTACTAAAACTAGTCAAAATATTTTAAAAAAAGAATTAGACAAACGTGCTAAAGAAGAAGATGAATTAATAAAAAAGTGCCAAATAATAGCTGACAAAATAAATGGTAAAACTTTAGTGTTTAAAGTTAAAGTTGGCAAAAATGAAAAAGTATTTGGTAATATATCTAGTAAACAAATAGAGGAACAATTAATTAAAGAAGGATTTGATATTGATAAAAAGAAAATAAAAATTAATTCCCCATTAGATTCTTTAGGAATCCATGAAGTAATTATTGAACTTCATAAAAAAGTAATTGCTAAATTAAAAATAAAACTAGAAAAGTAAGGTGATTATATGGCAGTTAGAAAATTGCCTCAAAACTTAGAAGCAGAAATGAGCGTTATCGGTGTCGCATTTTTATCTCAAGATTCTTTAAGCCAAATATGCGAAGAAATGGATGCCGATATGTTTTGTAGTGAAGCTAATAAAAAATTATTTGCTGCCATAAAAAGCCTATACTTAGAACATATTCCGGTTGATATAACTACTGTTAAAGAAGAGTTAGATAAGAAAAAAGAATTATCTAGTATTGGTGGAATTGAATATATAAGTGAAGTTATAGACTCAGTCGCAACTGCTGCTAATCTTGAATACTATATAAAAATAGTAAAAGAAAAAGCAATATTAAGAAATTTAATTGAAGCAGCCACTAAAATAATTACTAACTCTTACGAAGAAAAAGAAGATGTTACCACTTTATTGGATGAATCAGAAAAAAGTATTTTAAATGTAATCCGTAATCGTCAAACCTCTGATTTTGTCCCTATAAAAGAAGTTTTAAATAAAGCTCAAGAATTATTAGAGGCTAAAGCTTTAAATAAAAATCCTATTACTGGTTTGACTACTGGATTTTATAAATTAGATCAAGTCTCAGCCGGTCTTCATGAAGGAGAGCTTATTATTATAGCTGCTCGTCCAGGTATGGGAAAAACTGCCTTTGCCTTAAATATTGCTACTAATGCTGCTACTTCAACACCTAAAGCCGTCGCCATCTTCAACTTGGAAATGCCGGCCGAGCAATTGGTTGACCGTATGATTTCGGCGATTGGTGGTATCGACTCCAGAAAAATTCAAACCGGTCAAATGCAACCTAACGATTGGAAAAGATATAATGAAGAACGTAGCCAATTAGAAAAGACTAATATATATATTGAAGATAATGCGGGGATTACTGCTGCTGAAATAAGAGCAAAATGTCGCAGATTAGCTCAAAAAAAAGAAGGCTTAGGGCTGGTAATTATCGATTACTTACAATTAGTTACTAGCGGTGGCAAACGTCCTGAAAGCCGTCAACAAGAAGTATCGGAAATATCTCGTTCCTTAAAAACTTTAGCTATGGAACTCAAAGTACCAGTTATAGCTTTAGCACAATTATCGCGTAATGCTGAAAAACGAGAAAAAAATGAACCAATGCTTGCTGATTTAAGAGAATCAGGTTCTATTGAACAAGATGCCGACATGGTATTATTTATTAATAGAATGGATTACTACAAAAATAAAACTGAAATCGATCAAGAAGAAAATGTTGTAACTGATATAATTATTGCTAAGCATCGTAAAGGAGCAACCGGCAAATTTCAATTATTATTCGAACTTAAAAAGACTAATTTTCGCAATTATTTAAAAACGGAAGGTGATGAGAGTGTCTAAAAGTAAAATAGTATCGATAATTATAACTAGCATATTTGCTATTTGTTTATTACTTATCGGATTTTCTAAAAATATTTATCTAAAACCTAACACTTATTATCAAATATACTTAGATGGTGAAAAAATAGGTGTTATTGATAATGATGCTGATTTATATAATTTAATTAATGAAGATCAAGGAGAAATAAAAGATAAATATAATATTGATAATGTTTATCCTCCTAAAGGTTTTGAAGTAACTAAGCTTCTTACTTATCATGATACTGTCAATAAAGTAGAAAGTATTTATGATAAAATAAAAGCAGAAAGAAACTTTACAGTTAAAGGATATATTATAACGATAACTAATGAAAATTCTGAAGAAGAAAATAGTTCATTCACAATTAATGTATTAGATAAAAGCGTCTTTGAAGAAGCTATGAAATCTTTAGTAATGTCTTTTATTACTGAAGAAGATTATGATAATTATATTAATGATACTCAACCTGAAGTTATTGATACTGGAAAAATAATTGAAAATATGTATTTTCAAGAGAATATTTCTGTTAAAGAAGGCTATATTGGAACTCAAGAAAAAATATATACTGATGTTCAAGAACTAAGTAGTTTTTTACTATTTGGTAGCGATGTCGAAAATAAAAGTTATACGGTTGAAGCTGGTGACGATATTGCAAGTATCGCTGAAAATAATAAATTAAATGTCCAAGAATTTTTAATTGCTAATCCCCAATTTACTAGTGCTAATGACATTCTCGCTATTGGCGAAGAAGTAAACATTGCCCTTATTAATCCGCAAGTTGACTTTGTATACGATGTTATAGAAGTCGAAGATGTTGAAGAAAAATACGAGACTATTGTTAAATATGATTATTCTAAATCGTCTTCTTATAAATTAGTCGAACAAAAAGGTGTAAATGGAGTTTATCGTACTACTACTCAAACACAATTTGTTAATGGTGTTTCTAACCAAGGTGTTACGCAAGTTAAAGATCCAGTAGTTATTCGTGAAAAAGTCGATGAAATTGTCATTAGAGGCCGTAAAAACTATGCCGGAAATAACAATGGTATATACTTTGATGATGGTACTGCTTGGGCATGGCCAACAAATGCTCCATATAAAATTACTAGTGACTATGCATGGCGTTGGGGAGTATTTCATGAAGGTATTGATATTTCTGGTACTGGAGCTGGATCACCTATTTATGCTATCGCTGATGGTATTGTAAGAAGTGCTGGTTGGGGTGGTATGGTCGGTAAATCAGCAGGATATAACGTTGTAATCGAACACCCAAATGGCTATTGGTCTGTATATGCTCACTTAATTGGTATGCCGGATGTTAAAGTTGGAGATACGGTAACTCGTAAGCAAAGAATTGGTTCAATGGGCGAATCTGGAGTTGCTACGGGAGTTCATCTTCACTTAAGTGTTTCTATTGGTCAACCTTATGGCGGTGGATACTTCATAAATCCGTTGAGGTTATATAACTAATGAAAATATGTGTATTAGCTAGTGGATCAACTGGGAATGCTACATATATAGAAACAGCTAAGGAAAGAATTATTATAGACTTAGGAACTAATTCAAAATACATAACTGAGCAATTACAAAGCATTAACGTTGATCCTTCTTCCATAACTGCTATTTTCATTAGTCATTCTCATGAAGACCATGTAAAAGCTTTAAGGACCTTTTTAAAAAAATATCAGCCCAAGTTATATCTTACCCCTAAAATGCTTCCGGATTTATCATTAATTAAAGATTACAACAACATTGTTCTTTATGATGATGATATATATTTAGATGATGTTAAAATTGAAGTAATAAAATCTTCACATGATACAAATGATTCAAGGAATTTTATAATTACTAGCGAAAACAAATCAGTAGTGTATGTAACTGATACTGGTTATATAAATCAAAAATACTTTTCTAAGTTAAAAAATAAAACCGTATATTTATTTGAAAGTAACCATGACATTGAAATGCTCAGAAATGGTCCTTATCCTATCTGGCTACAAGAAAGAATCCTGGGTCCATATGGTCATTTATCTAATAAAGATGCCTCTTTATATTTGGCAAAGTTAATAGGTGATAATACCAAGAAAATAATATTAATGCATTTAAGTGAAAAAAATAATAGTGAAAATTTGGCTATTTCCTCTTTAAAAGAAACTTTTAAAGAGTACGATATTAAATTTAATGATTATGAATGTGCCAAACCTAAAGAAAGAAGTAAAGAAATTATAATATGATTAAATTAATATGCATAGGCAAGATAAAAGAGTTATATCTTGTAGATTTAATTCGTGATTATCAAACTAGAATAATGAAATACCACAAAATAGAAATAATTGAATTAAAAGATGAAAATAATATAGAAAAAGAAGCTCAAAATATTCAGAAATATCTTAGAAAGCAAGATTTTATAATTTCCCTATGTATAGAAGGAAAAAGCCTTTCATCAACGGAATTTTCTTCACTAATGGATCAAACTTTTCTTTCTCATGGGACAATAACCTTTATAATAGGTGGCTCAGATGGCTTGTCAGAAACAATAAAAAAACAATCTAATTATTTATTATCATTTTCCAAAATGACTTTTCCTCATGGCCTATTTAGAGGTATTTTATTAGAACAAATCTATCGATCTTTTAAAATAAAAAATAATGAAACATATCATAAGTAAAGGAGAATTTATATGATTGGCAATGATTGGGATAATGAATTATCAATAATTTGGAATAGCAAATATTTTCAAAAATTCTATCAAAGTGTATTAAATTTATATGAAAGAAAAACAATCTATCCAGCTAAGGAAAATATCTTTGCTGCTTTAAAATTGACTCCGTATAAAGATGTAAAAGTTGTCATTGTCGGACAAGATCCCTATCATGGAGAAGGACAAGCTCATGGATTATCATTTTCCGTTCAAGATCATGTAAAAATACCTCCTTCTTTAAAAAATATATTTAAAGAATTACATGATGATTTAAATATACCTATAAGTAATAATGGAAATCTTACTTCATGGGCCAAACAAGGTGTTTTATTATTAAATGCTGTCTTAACAGTAGAAAAAGATAAACCAGCTTCCCACCAAGGTATAGGTTGGGAATTGTTAACTGATTATATAATAAAAAAATTAAATACTAAGAATACTCCCATTGTGTTTATTCTTTGGGGTAATTTTGCTAGAAGCAAGAAAAAATATATTACTAATCCTATCCATTATATTATTGAAAGCCCCCATCCATCACCTTTTTCTGCCAATCACGGTTTTTTTAATAGCCATCCTTTTTCGAAGACAAATGAATTCTTAAAGTCAAAAAAAATAGCTCCCATTAACTGGAACCTATAATTTAAAATCGTCAGTTATTTCATCGTGTAAATCTTTTCCGTCATAAAACTTTTTAATTCCTAAATGATGAAATTTAGCAATTAAATTAGCGGGAAACATTGCACATGTTTCATTGAATTTAGCTGTATATTTGTTATAGAAACTTTTAGCCGCCGAAAGCTTTTCGTCGGCATTTTTAATATTGTTAATTATTTCTGCAAAATTACTATTATTATTAATATCTGGATTATCTCCCACAACTTTATAAACAATTAACATTGCCTCTTCAATTTTTCTATCCAAATCAAAAGATGAGAAATTAGTGTCTTTGATTTTTTTTAAATCATTCATTAAAGTCTTTTCTTTTTTTAAATAATCTTGAAAAAGAATATCAGCTTTCATTAAATAATCATATTTTTTTCTAAGCTCATCATCTATAATGCTTTCAGCTTGATCAATCCGTGCTTCATACATCTTTAATTTATTATAATTAATAACATAAATAAGTGCTCCAACGCTTCCGATTAAAATTATAATTAAGAAAATATAAATTATTATCATTTTACCACCTATATTCTAATTTATTATATCATTATTCTAATAATAACACAATTATAAAACTATTGATTAGAGAAAAATGAAAAATATTAATTACTTTATTAATCGCTTTTTTAAACAATAAGGTATTACTTCATTCTTTAACGTATTAGATAAAATTTCATCTCCCATTATTGATTCATACCATAAAAAGCTTTCAATTTCTTCAGATATTTGTAATTCGCCCTTAAGTTGACTATTATAAATAAATACATAAAAATGGATTTCTAAATTAGGGTCACTAGTTGCAATTTCATCAAAGTCCATAATTAATTCAAAAAGGTTTTCATCAATTATTACCTTATCTCCCAATTCTTCTTTACATTCTCTAATTGCAGCAATTAATGGCGTTTCGCCGTCTTCAACTTTTCCTCCAATTTTTGATATGTACTTCTCTTTCTTTGCTTATCTATTAATATTTTATTGTCTTTAAAAAACATTGTTCCAACTACATCCATAATCTAACCTCTATAGTTATCATAACAAAAAAACAAGACTTTAACAATGAAGTTAATATGTCTTGTCAGCAAAAGGATAACTATAATTAATTTTTTCGTTAAATTGAACATAGTTTAAGTAAATTAAAAGAATTAAATACCATTCGCCATTGTTAGGATTGGAAATTATCAAATGATCTCGTCCTGCTTGTTCAATAACCCCCTCAAATATTTTGTTCCTCCATTCTGTAGCATCAGGAAAACTAACGTATGCTCTCACTTTTTTTCCTTTATTAAGCCTTAGAATGTTTTCAATGTAACTTTGTTCCATTGTATCTCCGTCTGCTGTAGGTGGAGTATTACTTAATTTTACATCATAATTATTAGCGTTTCCAGGAAATGTTGGGTTTTGATAATAATTACCATTCATATAATCACCTCGATAATATATATGCAATAATTTAATTTTATAGTATAATTAAATAATAGAGGTGTAGTATGAATAAAGAATTTTCTAAAATAATAAAAAATATAAAAAACAAAAATAAAATAATTCGCTTGACATTTTTTATTCTAGGAACATTATTATTAGCTATAAATTATAATCTAATTCTTTTACCAAATAATTTAGTAATAGGAGGTACTTCTGGTTTATCAATAGTACTAGCTCCTATAATCAATCCACAATTATTTATATTCATATCAAGTGTTATTTTAATAATTATTAGTTACATATTATTAGGTACTGATAAAACTTTAAAATCATTAGTAGGAACTTTTTTATTCCCTATATTTACAATTATAACTTTACCATTATGTGATAAATTATTACCATATTTTACTTTTGATAATTACTTTTTATTAATCCTTTTAGCCGGTTTTTTAAGTGGTATTAGTTATGGTATTATCTTTAAAATGGGCTATACAACGGGAGGATCCGATATTATGGTTCAAATAGTTAATGAATATTTTAAAATTTCCTCTGGCAAAGCAAGCCGCTTTATTAATACAATTATAATTTTAACTGGTGGTTTTACTTTTGGTTTTACCAAATTAATTTATTCTGTAATCATATTATATATTAATACTGAAATAATTGATCGCATTATGATTGGTATATCAGATAGTAAAATGTTTTATATTCACACTAAACAAGAAGACAAACTTAAAGATTTTATAATAAATGAATTAAAATATGGCGTAACAATCCTTGATTCTGAGGGCGGATATAGCAAAG
>CALWAM010000012.1 GCA_944373135.1 uncultured Bacilli bacterium
CTAATTGTACATATCGATGAATAGAAGCCAAAAACTGTGAAATATCTTGACTAGACTCGAGCAAACTATACATACGTAATGGTATACTACTAGCTTTATCGGCATGAATTGTAGATAAAATATTATGCCCCGAACTAATAGAATTTCTTACTGCCATAACCGCCTCAGCACTACGAACCTCAGATAATAATATCCATTTTGGGTTTTGCCGCATACAAGTTACCAAAACATCAGAATAACTAGCAATATTATTAGTTTTAATTGCTACAATATCTCGATGGGGAAAAATTCTATCCAAGTGTAACTCTAATGTATCTTCGATTGTAATTATTTTTTCATTTTCTATTGTATTACTTGCTAAATACTTTACTAATTCGGTTTTACCAGAGCCAGTCTCTCCAGCCACTATAATATTACAATGACCATGTACACACTCAATTAAAAAATCATGTAAATCTTCTGAAACATATTTTTCATTTATTAACTTAGTTTTATTTAACCTAATTTTAGCCGGAGTTTTCCGAATTACACAAGCTATACCATTAGTTGCTATTGAATCATGAATAAAATTTAACCGCAATTCAGCACTCTCAGCATCTAAAAAAGGATGAGCCATATTAAAAGTTTTCCCCATAACGTTGGAACACTGAAAAGCAAGTTTTTCCATAAAACTATTATTAATATCAGGTCGATCAACACTATAAATACCTTTATCCAAAGTCTTCAACCAAACTTGTCCCCCGTTACTATATGATATATCAGTAATCTGATCATCAGCCAAAAACTCGTTCAACGGACCAAAGTCCATTTGCGAAAATACAGCTTCATCCACACATATTCACCCCTTTATAATTAACTTAATGGTACACTATTAGCATTTATATAATCTTCTATTTCTTTTTTATCAACAACAGTATCCCCAGGATTTTGCGTATAAGAAGAATTCCTTGGTATAGGTTTAATTGTTAAATTTAATGCTTCAGCTTTCTCTAATAATTCAAAGATATCATCTGGTACAGCAAATAACATAACAGAAGGTGTTCTAGCTTCAGTTGTACTTTCGAATACATGTTGACCTTGATTATCCTTTACAGCCAAAACCTCAATACTTTGAATTAATCTACCGAACATAACTTTACCATCGACCTTAGTTTCGACATATAAATCAATCTTATTACCTGGAAATATTGAATTTCCATATGTAGTATCCATATTTACTTTTAATGGAAATATAGTATAACCATCAGGTATATCAGCAAAAGTTGAATCTGGCATTTCAGATTGATCCATGACCAAAGTAGAATAGAAAAAACTATTTTCTGGTATAGTTGCTCCATAACTAACATATTTATCAATTATAGCGCCAACATTAGAAATAATATTTTTACTACTACTAACCAAACTACTAGGAACCTCTGTATACCCTATCATATCAGCGGTTATTTTAGTCCTAGAAGTAATTTCTTGCTTAGCATAAGGAATTTTAACTGGCGAAGTAGCTTGATTAACACGCCAATTATATCCTACATAAAGTACAGCAATCCCTACTAAAATACAAATAATAGTAACTGTATTCTTATTACTTAAAAATCGTTTAATTCCTGTTAATAAATTTCCCATTCTTATTCTCTCCTTACTTACTAATAGTTAAATATCCTTTACTAAACCAATCACCAAATTCTGGCCAACTAGCCTTCATTTGTTCAACACTCATTGTTGCATAACCATTATACTTTCTATCAAATACTTCTTTGGCTGTTGATAAATTAGTTATATTTTCATCAGGATACAATTTCTTTAATTCATTTACCATTTCTGTTTTCATATGTAGTTTACAACTATATTTACTAATATTAGTACCACTTGTATTAGTGTTAGAATAACCAAATTCCAAAATAGCACTAATATCATTAACAACATCAAAACTTTGAGTTGAATTAGCAACATTTATAGCATTACTGTTAGTTGAAACTCTGACTGTTACCTTAGGAGGTACTTCATACAAATCAAAAAATTCTATATTATAATTAGCTGTAATATTAACATTTTCCGCAAATCTTCGAATAAAGTTTTCAACAAATTTTTCTTTATTCATTTTAACTTCACCATAGACACGGTAGTAAGCAAAATCTACCGCATCTATCATTGAAGCTTGAGTAACTTCTTTTACCATTAAATAATCTTGCGTATTACCAGTGGTAGTACTTTGAATCAATAACATAACTGCTACTACAAAAACGCCTAATAATATCAGCCAATATCCCCAATAAGACTCTTTCATAATATTACCTCCTACTTATAAGAATAACCACTACTATCATGAGTAAATGTATTATCTCGTTTATTAACTGTAACCCCACTAATATCATCAATATCATCTAAGAAATTACTAGTACAATCACGACCATATTCATCACAAGTTGCATTAAAATCCGCAAATCCTTTTCCGATTTGTTCTTGATCATCATTATAATTTCTTATTTCAGCTAGTGCATTTGGAGTAAATGTATAAGAATAAGACGCTTCAGAGAAAATACTTTCCCCTTTTTGCTCTATTTCATTTCTTGCAGCTTCTGCTTTAGAATTCTGCCAATTCAATGCAATAGGAGTTTGGTTACCAGATGAGAACAAATTATTTAAAGAAATTATTTTAGGCAAGAATTGCAATCTACCATCATTATCGATAGTCGTTGATACATTGCTACCAGTAACTAAGGTATATCCAGCACAATCATTAGTAATAGGTTTTTCACATTGCTCTACATATTCATCATAACTTACAACATCCCCATTAACACCATAATAATTTGTTCCATCATAAGTACAAGATTTAGAACATTGTTGTTTATATTCTTGTTCAGAAACCACACTACCATCTTTACCATGATATATTGTTGTTCCCGAACTATCAACAACTATTTCACACATTTGTAAAGGACAATCTTCAATAGTTGGGTCACACACCGTATAATTACATGAATAATCAGCAGCATCCCCAGTTAATATTGAAGTACTACTTGTTCCCATTATTCTACCTATAGAATCCTTATCATTATATTGGCCTACATTACTAAACGATAACGTATATGGATACTTACCTTGTTTAGTGTTTAAAGATATTGGATAAACATAACCTAATTTAACCGCATTTGGTGTATTTTCATTTGTAGTAACTAAACCAGAAGAAGGTATTGTATAAAAATATACGCCACTTCTAAAATCAGTTTCATCAGCGCCATACGTTACAACCGCTTGAGCATAATTAACATTTTTAACTTGATCAGTACCTACTTCACAAGCATAAGGTGCATCTGACCCACAATCAGCAAAGTTAAATGTTTGTAAGTTTTCTCCAGTTGAACTCACAAAATTGCTATCACCATAATAGCTTGGCAATGAACTTCTATCTCCCAAATCATTACGATTAATCATATAATTCTTATTAGTATGTTGATATAATAAATCCATATATGATTCTTCAGCATAAGTAAACTTTATAGTCGGATCAAATTCATACTTGTTCTCAAAATCAGTACACTTTTTATATGCCGTTACAATTTGTTGTAATTCACTCTTTTTAGCTGTGTAATTATCCCACGCTGTATTCATATCACTTTCAATATCATCTAATTTATCATTATAAGGATTAGTTCCATCACCTATAGTATAAGTAATTGTTCCAACACAAGAAGTTGTATAACTATTACAAGTACAACCCAAAGTCCCCTCTACGCAATTATTACCTAATAAATTTGTACATTTTTTTTCAGTTTTTTCTCCATCAACTTTTTCGTTATGTTCAACACTATTATTACTAATTGAAAAAGAAACAGAATTAATAGTTGTATAATTGCCATATACGTCATAAACTCGATAAGAATTTTTAATTGAAAATTTATTATCGGTGTAATATTTATTATCATCATTCAAGTATTTATCATCTAATGAAGAATGATCTTCATAGCTACCATTATCACAACCTGAAGGCCCACTTTTATCTGGCCCGCTCATATTATTCTCGGGAGCCCCACTTTCAATATAATCCTTTAAAGCATCATACTCAGCTTTTAACTTACTATATTCATTTAAATAATCTGTCATTTCATCACGTACAGTTTCATAATCATTTTTAAATTCATCATATTTAATTTCTGAAACAACACCATTATTTACTTCACCTATTGCACGACATACTCTTGTTGCTCCAACTTGAGCATTCAATCTAAAGTATCTACCACTAACAGTTTGGACGTTACCTGGCAAATAAAATTCCCATTCTTCAGAACAAGATATTGTACAATAATTATAGTTTCCAGTTTCAATATTTTCATTATAAATATCAAAGTTATTACCTTTTTCATCTGCTTGATTATATATACATTGTGCCCAATCAACATTACCATTTATAGTTCCCTCTTGTAAAATTATAGGACTACTAGCATCAGAGCCTTCAGGACGACAAGCAAAATCAAGTGAAGTTTTACATGGAGAACAAACAGTTGGAGCATCCATACTAACTGTTCCTTCAGCAACTAAGTTGCTATTTTTTAAAAACAGCATAAATCTTTGCCAATTAACAAATTTATCAGATTTAACCATTAAAACATTTCTTACATCTTTATCATCTTGATATTCTACAGAAACACTTACATCTAAATCATTACAATTAACTTTACCACTAATAGCAATTGTATAACTAGTTCCTGAACCAGTAATATTACAATTTAAGCCATTAGGACATGTAACTACAGGAGTACCTTGAATAGCTGCATTGGAATTTGCTGATTTAATTAAATCAACTTTTATAGTTCCATTAGTATAACCATTAGCATCAGTAGAAAAATTTTGCTTAGTTAACTTAACTTCTAAACTAGATATCTCAGATTCATACCCATTAATAGCTGCATTTTTAGCTTCGTTATATAGAGTTAAACCTTCATCAGCACAAGTTCCCGTTAAAGCATGATTTTGATAAGCTGTAACATATGGAGCTCCCCATGATGCTAATGATGTTTGTACAGCAATATTACCTACTAAACTTCTATCATACATCAAATAACGAAGCGCAACATCAGAAATACATTCGGCCGTATTTCCTCTTGATATATTATCTAAATACCATCTATAAATATATACGGCACCACTAGCAAACTGACTTTCAGAAGGATCAAGTTCTTCATCTAATACATAATTGGCTCCATTTTCAGACGGTGAAGTATTACCTGGATCCAAACAAAATGCCGCATATTCTTGTCCTACATTATCCAAACAATGCGTTGTCGCCGTATAGCCTTTATATCCAGTGTTATTAATAGAAGGTATTTGCAAATCAACACTATAATCTTTACCAGTAGTTTTTACCAAATAATCATAACAAACACCATCAACACTATAGTTGGTCGGCGGATCCAGCTCAATTTCCTCTTCAACAGCACCACCAATTGGAATTCTATCAACGCTAGGAATTTCACTTGATCCACTACCCGAACTTGTATAAGATGCCGTTAAATTAACTGATTCTGTTGGAGCATAACATTCAATTATTGTATGTAAATTACCGTTACCATCCTTAAATCCAATAAAGCTATCATTAGATTTAGAAAAAGAAGGAAGATAAGTACAAGAACCTTTATCAATAGTTTTAATATATTTACCATTAGATTCAGACCAACCATCATTACTACTTATTGTTCCTCCATTAGGATCCAATGAAATTATAACTTTGTTATTCGTATTACTTCCTGATGAATTAAAAGTTATAGTGGCTTCATAATCAAAGTTACGACTATGTCCATTTGTAAAAGGATATGATGCCAAACCAGAAACAGTACAACTTCCTGAATTTTTACCATTATATACCAACCGTTTATTAAACAAAAATAATGTAGATTTTATATCACAATTACCAGCAGTTACTTTTACTGTTTTTATATTGACAATATATTCACCAATTGAGCTCCTAAGAGCATCTGATAAATCATCTCTAAAGTCAGAATATTTAATTTCATTTTGATTATAATTTAAATTTACAGTTACAGTATCATCAGCACAACTACCACTTAATGGAAAAAGCAGTAACATAGATACAACTAAAATAACATAAGTTTTAATCTTTTTCATACTAATCTTCTCCTCTTTTTACGTACAACAAATATTGTAACGCATGTTCCTACAACCCCAACAGAGACGACCCCAATAATTATTCCTTTCCAATGTTCTTTAAAAAAATTTGAAACTTGATAAATAGGACTATTTTCTTTTTCTTGTTCTTCTATGTACTCTTCCGCATTTTTATTAAAATCGATCTCAGTTACATCATAATCTGTTGTAACAAATGCTTGACACATGTAATAATCAGGGATTTCTTTACAAACATCATAAGTTGAAAATTCATTCCATTTTGGAGTAGTCAAATATGAGGTTCTTAAAAGTTCATTATTACATCCTCCTGTACCATAAATTTTAAATTCAAACTTTTTAATTCTATTAGCTACACCACCATTTAAGTATAATATACCATCCTTAGCATCACTACTGGTAAAAGAATATTCTTCATCACCATCTCTATTTATAACTTCTAATCTTAAACCTTCAACCAGGTTATATACATTAATATCAGATGCATAATAATAGTCTTCTCCAATCTCACCATTAGGCCCAACAGACTCAATATCACTTACATATCTATTCATTTCATAATCAATATTCACATTATAAGCTAATTTACTCAAACGCGTTATTTCACTATTACTACATAATTCTGCCGCACTAACAGGCATGTGAGCTAAGCCAAAAATTAAATAAAAATATAAAAACAATATAACTTTTTTCATAATTTCACCAACCTACTATATATTCATTTTATCATAACTCGATATTCATTTACAAGATAAATATATCAACACAAAAAAGTATTCTACATACGAATACTTACATCATTTCATCAATGCATTTTTTCAAGTTTCTAGCATCTTTACCAAAAATTATTTTTAAAGTATTATCAATTTCGACAATTCCCTTAGCCCCTAATTTAGTAATCCCTTCTTTATCAACTATACTAACGTCTTTAACAATAACCTTAAAACGTGATAAGTTACATTCCGAATTAATAATATTGTCTTTACCACCCAAACATTGTACTAATTTATTTACTTCAACACCAAAATCTTTCTTTTTAACCTTAATAACAACTAAAGAAATTAATAATAACACTAAAATAATAATAATATATTGTATCCATTCCATTCTATTCACCATTTTCATTATACAACATTAATTTATTTAATAAAAGAACTATTTTATAAAATAATCATAAATTATTAATGAGAATACATGAAAGGGTGAATAATATGTGTAATAAAAACGAATCAAACTGTGTAGCTGAAATATTAAAAGTTATATTAGTTTTACAACAAAATGCTTGTCCTGAAAGTTGTTTAGATTCTTGTGATCGTCCTATGTTAGGTGGTGGAAGTAACTGTTTAGTATGTAATACTAGACCAGTAATGCTATATACTTGCTGTGGTAATGGTACTCCATGGAGTATGCCAATCAGTAAGGATCAAACAGCCGCTTGTTCTACAGCCGGAACACAATGTTCTTCAGTATTCAGAGTAGAAAAACTAGACGGAAACTGCTGTACATTTAGAGTTCTTGCTGACAATCCTGACTCTACAAGCCTTAATCCATATGTTGCTACCAATTCCTTCTTCACTATGGATTTAAGTTGCTGCTGCGTATGCCGTTGTCTTCAAGATACTTACGTTGATTGTGTATAAAAAAACTGCTTAAGCAGTTTTTTATTTTGTAAAAAAGCGATACAAATTAATACTAGGATGATTAAAATATCTAAGTCTTAAAATACTAGTACCTAGTCCGGAAGATATATATAAATCTCCTTTATTAGTTTTGTAAAATTCATCATAATATTTTTCTGCTCCATATGGCGTATATAAAGCTCCTATTACTGGCAATCTAACTTGCCCTCCATGTGAATGACCAGCCATTATAACATCAGATTTGTATTTTAAATTATCAATTCCGTCCGGTTCATGTAATAAAGTAATTGTAAAATAATCATCATTTACTTCAATATAATTTGGCTCATCATTAATATATGAAGGGAACCCAACAATTCTTATAGGAATACTTCCTTTATAATAAAGTACATCTTCTTCACTATTTAAATAAGTAAATCCCCCTTTATTCATAATGTCAATGTAACTATTATCACTATAATCATGATTCCCCGATACTGCATATTTACCTATTACAGCATTTACATCTTTAAGTATATTACTAAGTGCTTTTTTATCATCTTCTGACATTTTTATTGATTCATCATATAAATCTCCAGTAAAAATTACCAAATCAGGTTTTAATTCATTAATGCTATTTACAATTTTTTTTAATCTATCTTCTCCTATTATGCTACCAAAATGAATATCACTAAAATGAACAACCTTTAATCCATCAAAGCTTTCCGGTAGCCTCTCACTTACTACACTATATTCTTTTATCACTAAACCACTAGTACCAATAAATCTAGCATATCCTCCAAATATAATTAAGACTAAAAATAATAGAATAAAAATTTTTTTAATAAATAAAAACTTTGATTTACTTTTTTCCTCTTTTAATTCTTCCTTATTCATAATTATAAACTCCCTAATATAATAATTAATAAAGATAAACAATTATGAAAAACATGTAAAGATATTGAAGTAAATATATTATTAGTTTTAAAACATGCATAACCAAAAGCAATTCCTAAAAGACTATATGGAACAATAAATAATAAATCCCAATAACTGGTTATACTGTTAAATACATGGGCACTTCCAAAAATAATCCCAGTAAATAAACTATAAACAATAATGTTTTTAAAACATTTTTTAAAGCCCCCTCTAAATACTATTTCTTCCACAATTGGGCCTAATAAGGCAACACTAAGTACCGCATAAATTGGATATAAATTTAAAACTTCTCTATTAGCATTTTCATTATTGGCAATACTACCGCCGTTTAAAGTTATAATAATTATATTACTAATAATCATTAATGCTAACCCTAAAAAGTAATACTTAAAGCCTTCATTCAAATATTTTCTATAATTTGTTTTAAAATTTTTAAAATCTTCTTTTAATAATTTTAAATTAAAAATACTAATTATTAAAAATAATAATAATTCAATAACTAACAAACATATATCTTTTACTAAATTACTACCATTAATTACAAAATTAGGAATTAAAGCAGCCAAATAAAGAGGTACAACAAAAAATAAAGCTATATTAAACAAACCTCTACCAAATAACTTAAATCTGTCCTTCATATTATCCCTCAATATAACCTAAAGATTCCAATCTATCTAATATTTTGTATTCTGGAGCATTGCCGACAATTCGATTAGATACAGTTCCTTCTTCACCATCTTTTATAAAAACAGTTGTCGGTGTACCACTAATAGTAAATTTACTCTTATAATAATTATACTCTTCGTCATTAAATGTTGAAACATTTATGTAATAAGTAACCAATTTATATTCTTCTACTAATTTTTTAAAAACCGGCGTATATAATTCACAATAACTACAACCATTTTTAGTTATTACTAAAATCATGCTATCTTTATTTTCCATTTTTTCCATAAATTCAGAACCGGATAATTGAACAAAATATTGGCTTTCATTATTCTTTTCCATTGTTTTAGCAAAATAAAAAATACCTACACAAATTAAAACAACAAATAAAAACAAACCAATTCCCATAAATATTTGTTTTTTACTTTTCATTTTTATCACCAGTAACATCATATCATAAAATTATAATTTTTTCTACTTTCTTAATATTATCTCATTAATTTTTTTACATACTAAAAAAGTGATAAATTTAATATCACTTGTTATAACTTTCGATTAATCATCTAATAAAAAACCACAATTAGAGCAAAAATTCCCATTAGATACAAAGCCACAATTTGGGCAAACTTTTCCTTCGGTTTCTTTTATTACTTGATCATTATCTTCTTTTTTATCTTCAACTAAAACTTCACAATTTGCAGAATCGGCTGAAGATTCAACCGTTGTTTTATTATCTTCAACAGGAACAAAAGTATACATTTCTTCCATAAGAACACCCTCTATTCAATAACAATTTTAACAAACTTTTTTCCTATATTCAATATTATTTTGTTTCAATCATTAATTTAATAGCCGTTTTTTGCTCTCCATTAATCATAATATCATTAAAAGCTGGTATTACAACTAAATTCTTACCACTTGGAGCTAAAAATCCTCTAGCAATAGCTATTGCTTTAATCGCTTGATTTAAAGATCCGGCTCCAATCGTTTGTAATTCCACATTACCTTCTTCTCGATAAATATTAGCAATAGCACCTGCTACCTTACTTGGATTAGATTTTGATGATACTTTTAATATTTCCATAATTTTTTCTTCCTTTCTAATTAATAATATGAAGGAAGAACTTTTTTATGTTAATCTTTATAACTTTCTTTTTCCCATCTTGCATATATACCACAAGGTAATGCTAAATTACTATCTTGAATAGGTAACCCTAGTTCATCACTACTAATATATCCTTTATATTTTTTATTAACAGTTAATTTTAAAATATTTTCAAGAACACTCATTGATAAACCAGTTGTATAAGAATTTATTAAAAACAAAACTGGATCATCACTTAAAATTTCACTACATAAATTAACTAAATTAAATAAATCTTTATCAATCGACCATACTTCTTTATTAGCCCCTCTCCCAAATGAAGGAGGATCCATTATAATTATGTCATATTTATTACCACGTCTTATTTCTCTTTTCACAAATTTAAGACAATCATCAACTAAAAATCTAATTGGTTTATCATTTAATTTATTAACTTTCACATTTTCTTTTGCCCAATCTACCATGCCTCTAGAAGCATCTACATGTACTACCTCTGCTCCTTCTTTTAAAGCCGCAATACTAGCCGCACCAGTATAAGCAAATAAATTTAAAACTTTTAATTTTCTATTACTATTTTTAATTTTATATCGTAGCATATTCCAGTTATAAGCTTGTTCCGGGAATAATCCAGTATGTTTAAATCCCATTCTTTTTAATTTAAATATTAAATCTTTATAATTAATCGTCCATTCATCTTTTAAATTTTTATTATAAACTTCCCAGCTTCCTCCCCCAGAATTACTTCTTTTGTAAGTAGCATCAATCTTTATATTTAACTTCTTGCTATCTTCCCAAATAATTTCCGGATCTGGTCTTTTCAATATAATCCCATTCCAATTTTCAATTTTTTCTCCCATTGAAGCCTGTAATATATTATATTCTAGAAAATCATTAACCAATTTCATTAACAATCACCGCCACTATTATAAACAAAATAACTAATTATCACAACATATTAAATTACAACTATTTTAAACTCTTCACTAGTTTTTCCAACTATTACAATATCATTTATTCCTAATTTCAATTTATCCATTATTTCATAAATTCCATTACTTCTAGAAGCATCTTTTCTACCAATTAAATAATATTTATGATTTTTATCTTCTTCTACTATTTTTAATTCTTTAAAATTATCCTTTAAAAAGGCAGGAATTGTTAACATTCTATTAACATTTTCTGAATCAATCATAATTTGATAAACATTATAATTTTTAACTAAATTATCTACATTTTCTTTAGTTATATAAACAAATAATTTATTTTTAACATTAGAAAAAATATAATTAATCCCCTGTAAATAAAAATTAATCTCATGATCATAAAAATATGTTATTAATTTTTTTAAATCTTCTTGATTAAAAAATTTATTAATTAATACTTCTTTTGTTTGATAATTCATTACTAAACTCCCATTATTACTAATTATATAAGGAGAAGCATTTAACTTTTTACTTATTTCAATCATCTTACTAGCGCTATAATTACTCATTAAAATAACATAATTATGCTCAGCACTAGTTTTAGTTATCAATTCATTTAGCTTATCATTATTAGCATCATCATAATCAATAAAAAACATTTTACTCATAATACCACCAATCATAGTATATTACATTTTCATTATATTTACGATTATTTAACATTAATATTTACAATATTTTACAAAAAAAAGAAACTCTACTCAAGAGTTTCAAATTGTGAATTGTATAAATTAGCATAGAAACCATTTTTGGCTAATAATTCTTCATGCGTTCCTTGTTCAATAATATTTCCTTCATTCATAACTAAAATTAAATCGGCATTTTTAATTGTTGATAACCTATGGGCAATAATAAAGGATGTTCTTCCCTTCATTAATTCATCCATTGCTTGTTGAATTAATACTTCCGTTCGCGTATCAACATTACTTGTAGCTTCATCTAATATTAATACTTTAGGATCAGCTAGCACTGCTCTGGCAATTGTTAACAACTGCTTTTGGCCACCAGATACATTATCAGCTTCTTCGTTTAATACCATATTATAACTATCTGGTAAAGTTTGAATGAAATGGTGAACTCCTACTTTTTTAGCTGCTTCAATAACTTCATCATCACTTGCATCTAATTTACCATAACGTAAATTTTCCATAATGGTTCCCGTAAATAACCAAGTATCTTGTAAAACCATTCCAAAAATATTTCTTAAATCACTTCTCTTAAAGTCATTAACATTTTTACCATCAATTAATATTTCGCCACCACTGACATTATAAAAACGCATCAGTAATTTAACCATTGTTGTTTTTCCCGCTCCAGTTGGCCCAACAATTGCTACCTTTTGACCAGCTTTAATATTAGCACTAAAATCTTTAATAATCATTTTATCACTATTATAACCGAATTTTACATGATTAAATGTGACATTCCCTTTTATTGTAGATAAATCATAACTAGTTTTTACATCACTTGGTTCTTCTTCACTTTCTAAAAATTCAAATACTCTTTCAGTCCCTGCAATCATAGCTTGAAGCATATTGGAAATTTGCGCTATTTGCGCTATAGGATTTGTAAAGTTTCGGGAATATTGAATAAATGATTGAATACTACCTACTTGTATTTTGCCTTTTATAACAAAATATCCCCCAATTATAGATACACCTACATAGCTTAAATTACTAACAAAATTCATAATTGGATGCATCATTCCGGCTAAAAATTGACTTTTTAAACCAACTTCAAATAATTTATTATTTTCTTCATCAAATTTCTTAATAAACTTATCTTCAGCCGTAAAGGCTTTAATAACATTATGACCACCATACATTTCTTCAACCTTGTCATTTACACTAGCTAAATAGTCTTGTTGCATCATAAAATACTTTTGACTTTTACTTGCTATTCCTAATATTAAGATACTAGATATAGGTAATATTAACAGTGTAATAAAAGTCATACTAATATTAATACTCAACATCATTATAAATACCCCAATTATAGTTACTATTGAAGTAATAAATTGCGTTGCTACTTGGTTTAAGTTTTGAGAAATGGTCTCTATATCATTAACAATCGTCGATAATATTTCGCCATTATTCTTTTTATCAAAATATGACATAGGTAATCTATGTAATTTCTCTGATACTTCTTTTCGCATTTTATATGTTACTTTTTGAGTAACACCACTCATAATAAATCCTTGAATATATGAAAATAATGCGCTACAAACATATAAGCCGACTAATATTAATAAAATAGTTCCTAATTTTTTAAAATCAATTCCCCCAGTATTAGTTAACTTAGCAATCAAGCCATTAAATATTTCTGTAATAGCATTACCTTGTATTTTAGGTCCAACTATATTAAAAATCGTACTAAGTATAGCAAAAAACATTACTGTAAATATTATTTTATGATATGGCTTTAAATATTTAATTAATTTCTTTACTGTTCCTTTAAAATCTTTAGCTTTTTCAACTGGAGGACCTTGCCTATTAGCTTTATTATTCATTACTTAACTCCTCCTTTGACAATTGTGATAACGCAATTTCTTTATAAATATTATTATTCTTTAATAATTCTTCATGAGTACCTATTCCAACAACCTCACCTTTATCTAAGACAATAATTTGATCAGCATGAAGTACTGTACTTATTCTTTGCGCCACAATAAACACCGTAGCATTCTTAACTTCTTTTTTTAATGTTTTACGTAATAATGCATCAGTTTTATAATCTAAAGCTGAAAACGAATCATCAAATATTAATATTTTAGGATTCTTAGCAAGAGCTCGCGCTATAGCTAGACGTTGTCTTTGTCCACCTGAGACATTAGTACCACCTTGAGAGATACTTTCTTTTAATCCTAGTTCTTTTTTATTAATAAATTCATCAGCTTGCGCTATTCTCGTAGCTTTTTTAATTAAATCTAAATCTTTTTTATCTTGACCAATCATCAAATTAGATTCAATCGTCCCACTAAACAAAATGCCTTTTTGTGGAACATACCCAATCATATGCCTTAAGTCTTTTAACTTCATATCTTTTATATTAATACCATCAACTAATATTTTTCCTCCAGTCACATCAAAAAATCTTGGTATTAAATTTATAAGTGTTGATTTACCACTACCTGTAGATCCTATAAACGCTGTTGTTGTACCGGGTTTAGATATAAAAGAAACATTTTGAATAACATCCTCTAAAGCATCAGGATATCTAAAGTACACATCTTTAAATTCTACGACTCCCTTAATATCTTTACCCTTAATACTTTTATTTCCATCAACTAAAGATACTTTGGTATTTAATATATCTCCAATTCTTCTAAGAGAAACAATAGATCTAGGTAACATTATTGAAACAATACTAAACATTAAAAATGCCATAATAATTTGCATTGTATAAGTAATAAAAGCTATTAAATCACCAACTTGAATAATTCCTAAATCAATTTTTTCTCCACCTACCCAGATAATTAACAAAGCTACTAAATTCATTATTAACATCATACTAGGCATCATAATTGACATCGTTCTATCAATAAATAAATTATTTTTAGTTATATTTCGATTAGCTTTATCGAATTTCTTTTTTTCATAATTTTCAGTAGAAAAAGCTCTTATAACAGGAATACCAGTTAATGTTTCTCTCGTTACCATCGTTAATTTATCAAGTAAAGTTTGTATTAAATTAAACCTTGGCATAGCAAAATAAAATATACTACCAACTAACAAAAATACTAATATAATCGCAATAGCTATGATATAACTCATTGAATTACCACTTACTTTAATATAGGCTCCTATTCCAATAATAGGTGCATAAAAGAGCGTTCTAAGTAGCATAACAAATAAGTTTTGGACTTGTTGAATATCATTAGTACTCCTTGTTATTAAGCTTGAAGTTTGATATTTTTCAAATTCTCTATTTGAAAAAGTCATAACTTTATTAACTACCAATCTTCGTAAATTTCTAGCAAATCCGGCGGCAATTTTACTTGCTAAATAAGAAGTTAAAATGGCAATTAACATAATACCGAAGGCAATTAAAATCATAAGTCCTCCAGTTGATAAAATATAATTAGATTGTATCTTACTTAAATCAATGCCTATTACTTCATACTCATTAATAACTTGGTTAATTGTCATTTGACTAGTTAAAGATTCTCCAACAGTATCTAATTTATCATTCATATCTTTAACAAGCTTCTCTATTTCACTTTGAGATAAAGTTTCTAAATAATTATAATACTCATCAATACTAATATCAGTATCTTGACTTTCGTAGCCATATTCTATAAACATTTTTATTGTCAAAGGTTTACTAAACATCAAAGACAACTTATCTCTTGTCTTACTATTTATGTCTTTTAAAACATAAACATTTTCACTTTTTAAAATTGGATAATCATCAAGATATTCTTTATCACCTTTTAATATCAAATCATAATTACTCAATATATAATCTTTATCATTTTCATTAACAAAAAGTAATATTTTATTTAATTCTTTTTCTCTTATAGCATTAAACGTATTATCTACAATACCCTTTTGCTGAATCCCTACATTTACAATATTAGATGTAAATTCCGGTAATTTTAAATCCAAATTAGCTTGAATATATAAACAAATTATAGCTGCTATAATTAACCAAGTATATTTACTTAATACTTTTAAGACATACTTCATAATTATCTCCTTCCTTTATTATCCTTAAAATTCATTATAAATAATAGTTGGCATAATAACATTCTAAAATCTCCATTGCCTTGATAAAATTCTTGATTGCCGACTAACTCATCATTATCTAAATACATGTTATATGAAATAGTTACTTTATAAGATGACAAATAATCAGCTAAGTTTAGTAATCTTTCTTGTTGATGATCATTTATTTCATTGGGCAGAAACAAATCACCTACATTTTGCTTCCCACCAATCATGTTAAGAAAAACGATATCACCATTATGCGTTAAACGGTATATTGCTTGATTAAAATTTAAATACCTTACATCATCATTACCATATATATATTTCATATAATTAATTAAATAAGCATAGTGTAAAACATTCTTATTTACATCACCAATATATTCTAAATTTCCATCCTTATGAATAATTATAATTTTGCTATCTAACATTATAATCCCTTTTAGTTTTCTAAATTTTGTAACTCAAACCTATTTATTTGCTTAACATTCGGATATTTTTTAGAATCAACTTTTGAAACAAATAAATCATATGGCCGAACATAAAGTTTATTATCAGCATATAATGCTCTATAAATGACCATTTTTTCACCTGTTTCACTATGAATAGCAATGTCTTCGACTATATAATAATTACCTTTAAAATGTTTATAAATACCATGTATTTTAACATCCATTATATCAGCTCCGTTAATAATTATAACACGTATAATACTGATTAGTAAATGAATGAGATTTGATGAGTTTCATTATTCAATCATTTA